>CAMDGW010000085.1 GCA_945897695.1 Pseudobacteriovorax antillogorgiicola
TATCTGCTTTGGCGTCAAGTAAGTGAGGCTCAATACCTGCTATTCGCAGGTGATCTTTAATTTCCTCAGCCGCTTCGGCTTCAAATCCTTGGCGCACATGTAAAAAAATTGCTCTCAAGACTCCGCCATAAATGGATAGCGATAATCGACGATCGGTAGATAGTTTTCTTTAATCGTTCGGTGATTGACCCATCGTAATAGGTTGTATACTGATCCAGCTTTATCATTTGTACCAGAGGCCCGGGCGCCGCCAAAAGGCTGCTGGCCGACCACGGCTCCTGTTGGTTTGTCATTGACGTAGAAGTTCCCTGCGGCGTTTTCAAGCGCTGCAGACATGTGATGAATAGTGTGGCGATCTTTGGCGAAAATGGCGCCTGTCAATGCGTAGGGAGTTGATTCATCGCAAATTTTTAAGGTTGCCTCAAAGTCTTTATCCTCATAAACGAACACCGTAAGTACAGGGCCAAATATCTCTTCAACCATGGTGGTGGATTTTGCATTCGTTGTTTCAATGATGGTTGGACGTATGAAAAATCCTTTGTTGCTGTCACACTGTCCGCCGGCAATGACCTTGCAGCTTGCGTCGGACTTGGCCTGATCAATGTAGTTTTTTATCTTTTTGAATGCGCGCTCATCGATCACTGCGCTAACAAAATTAGTGAAATCTTGGGGATCTCCCATCTTTAGCTCTTCCGTCATGGCAACCAGTCGTTCTTTCACTTTAGGCCAAATACTTTTTGGTACATAAGCTCGGGATGCTGCCGAGCATTTTTGTCCCTGATATTCGAATGCACCGCGAACCAGAGCCACGACGAGCATGTCCACATCGGCGGAGCTATGTGCAAACACAAAGTCTTTGCCGCCCGTTTCTCCTACGAGTCTTGGATATGAAGCATACTTTGAGATATTGTTGCCGACGGTTTGCCAAATGTTGTTAAAAGTATTGGTCGAACCGGTAAAGTGAACCCCAGCGAGATCCTTATGATTGAGTGCCACTGATGAAATTTCAGCGGCATCTCCGGGAAGAAAATTGATAACGCCTGGAGGTAGTCCTGCTTCCTCAAGAATCTCCATTCCAATCCACGATCCAAAAACCGCTGTCGCAGCAGGCTTCCATAGGACTGAACAACCCATCAGTGCTGGTGTTGCTGCCAGATTTACTGAAATTGACGTGAAGTTAAAAGGCGCAACCGCATAGACAAATCCTTCAAGACCTCTGGCAGAAAGTCGATTCCATGTTCCAGCGGAAGAAATTGGTTGTTGACGATAAATTTGCTCTGCAAAGTGAACATTGAATCGAAAGAAATCAATCAGCTCGCATGCAGCGTCTATTTCGGCCTGGAATACAGTCTTACTTTGACCAAGCATGGTCGCAGCATTCATTTTTGCACGATACTTGGTGGCCAGGAGGTCTGCGGCTTTTAAAAAGACTGCCGCGCGGTCTTCCCATGGGAGTGCTGCCCAGTGTTTTCTGGCGTTGAGAGCTGCTTCAATGGCCATTTGCGCTTCCTTTGCGCCACCTTGAGCAAAATCTCCCAACAAGAGTGACTTGTCATGAGGACAGTTCACTTTGCCAGTTTTTGAGGTGAAGATGTGTTCACCGCCAATAACAAGCGGGATTTTTATGGGATTTACGCGCATCTCAGCTAGGCGTTTTTTTATCTCTAGTTTTTCTGGTGAACCAGCGCTGTATGATTTAATTGGCTCGTTGATCGGCGTTGGGGTTGAAAAGATTCCATTCGACATAAAGGAAGTCCTCGTTTTGATGAGTGTCGATTTAATTGGCTATATTTATAGCCTTTTCAGGGTGAAGTGCGCAACAAAACCTCGATACGCCTGGCTAACTTATGGCTCAGCATGCTCGTAAAGTGGGTTTCTCCCTTTAGGGAAAAGGTTTGAAGGTTTAGCGAGGCTATAAATTCATCAATTTTTCGGTGATTTGCAAAGAAATCAAGGCTGCCCGCAACCAAGAGGGAAGGAAATGTTACAAGCTGTAGTTTTGCAATTGGATTGATGGCCTCGATGATACGAGCAGCAACATACAGGTAATTACCCGACTCACATGGCGCCACCCGAACTGGGTAGCGACTGCGAAGAATCGGTCCCAAGGATGGATGAATGCCGAGAAATCCGTAGTCTCTAAGCGCTTGAATGTAGGAGGGTCGAATTGGTGAAATGATCTCTGTGGCCAGAAGGTATCCGGCGTTTAGATTCAAAGGCAGTCCAACCATGGAGAGTGATTGAATGCGCTCTGGATTGTTTACAGCGTAATCCAGAAGTAAAACAGCTCCCATGCTATAGCCACAAAAATGAAGCCTTGGTCGTCCGATCGTCATCTGATCCAACTGACCTATGATCTCGGTTACTAGAGATTTTATAGTATTTTGGGAAAGAGTTGTGGTCGACGTTTTCCCGTGTCCATCGAGATCTGTCGTGTAAATATTGTAGCCGGACTCAAGTAGGTGCTGAAAAAGGTGCACATTAGGAAATAGGGCGTCGTTACCCAAGCCGTGAAGAAATAAAACGATGGGCCTGCTGCTGTCTTCCGGGTGGCCTAATGCTAGTAACTCACTTTTCCCCTCTGCTCGCTCCAAGGTAAGGGTCATCGATTGAAATCCAGACTGGTTAAGCCAAGACTCAAATTTAACGGTCCACGGTTGTCGATGAAGCATTTTCATGGGTGGTCATTCTAAGGATGAAAATAACTAAAATCTTTATGATTTAATCCAATTTTTGGTCAAAACACAATGACCGTTACTCCAGATGTGGAGTTGTTTCGCCGATATTTAGTTTAATTACCCCGGGTGGAGTGTGACGCCAGTGACGCAGCCAAAGACCTTGACGCAATTGCCGATTTCTCTAGGACCCTACCGACTCATTCAGGAGGTGGGAGCAGGGGGAGTTGGCCGTGTATTTAAGGCTATCGACGAACGTAATGGTCGCACGGTTGCTGTAAAGCTACTTCATGACACTCTGCTGCGAGACCCTAAAAGGCTTGGCCACTTTCACCGTGAGCTTCTGATCATGGCAAGCTTCAATCATCGTCATATTGTGAGCTATGTGGATTCATATTTTGATCCGCCGAGTTGCTATATCGTCACTGAGTTTATCGAAGGTTGGTCAGGTTATAGTCTCTACAAGAAGACGGGACGTATGCCTCCTGTAGTTGCCCTTTGCGTTCTTATCGACATATTGAAAGGTATTGACTACCTTCATCTCCACAACACAATTCACTCGGATCTGTCAGCTGCCAACTACCTGGTCGACGTAAGTGGTCGCGTCGCACTTACTGATTTTGGGCTCTCGATCAAGCAGGAGATTGAAGATTACAAGAATTACTCCCTAGGTACACCTGGATACTACGCGCCGGAACATATTACGGGAACAGGGATCACTCCGCGCACGGATCTCTACTGTGCAGGTTTGATACTATATGAATTGATAGTCGGTCAAAAAGCGGTGGCAGCGACTAAAGACGCTGCAAAAAATCTTGGGAATATGAAGAAAATTAATTTTGACATCATCCAGACCACCGACCCCAAGATGACAAAAAAAATAAAATCTTTGCTCGAAAAATCATTGGCTTTTAATCCGTCCCGCCGCTTTTCTGCAGCTGACGAGATGATGTGGGCATCCTATGAGATTATCAAACGATTCAATATTCGCTTTGCAAGATACGCCATCAGTCAGTATCTAATTGACAAAGGATTGGCCAAAGGGCCGTACACTGGTCCAGAACAAGATATTTATCGTGGATTTTGATTTCGGTACGTAGTGATCCACCACTCTCGGAGTCCCTTTTCGCACGGAAGAATTGGTGTCGTAATATTGAATACGCCAATACTTCCATTAGGACAAACTCTCATTCCAGAAAAAGATTCAGCTGCAAAGCCCGTGATCACTTTGGGTGCTGGTTTTAGAGATATGATAGTAACTACATCTTGACCCAATAGTTTTCGCTCTACAAATTGATCATCCTCATCCCCGCGAGTGTATTCTGAGCCGCGGGTAATCCCGGGCCATTGTGCCACTTGAATGCTAGATGCGTGATAACGGATGGTTGATTTTAGCTGATAACTATCTACTGCCAAAGCCTGCCCTGCGTATTCTTTCTTAACCCAGTCGCCTAGTGTGCGGTAGCCTTTTGACTCAAGAAGTAGTCGGTTGTTTCTAGCGCCAGGAAGTGACTCTGGGTAAGACAATACGAAGACCAAACCTGCGAGTGCTAATGTATGGGTCATTATCGCAGCAATGGACAGACGAAGTGGAATGACCCATCGTGAAGTGATCCAAATCGCCATTGGTGCCATATGCATTGCAGGCCAGTTCGCCTCAATTTTTGAAAATGGACTTAGTAATCCAAAGAAAAAAATTGGAAAAAATGCCCCAGCCTCAATAATACCAATACCAGCGGGCTGAGAGGGCTTTTGCGTCCGACGTTCCTTCGATGCTCCAAAAAACAGGCATGCAAGGCCAACAAGTGCATATAGACCCCAGAGGCCAGCCAGGCCGCCAACAAAGTCCCCAGTATATTGAACGGCTTTTTCCCACTTTGATTTTTCGGGTTTAGGTGTTTCTTTGGCCTCAGAAAATCCCGAAACTTTAGACATAGCAGCAAACAGCTCATCATGGAGCCTTTGTGCACCTGTGTCATCCTTATTGGGATCTTTCGCAACCGGCAGAATCGATTGAGAATCTATAGTTTGATTGACTGAAAATCCGTGTCCAAATTGGAAACGGAATGTGACCCAATTGTTTTGGCTTTGCCACCAAACATGGGGCGCAAATATCAGGGCACACACTACGCCACCCAAATAAGGCCAGGGGGTCAAAAACTGTTTACGAGAGTCGCGAATCAATCCCCAGAGAAAAACTGGACCGATCAGGACCATCGTGTACTTGCTCCAAAGACCAAGCCCTGTGAATAGACCGGCCGTTAGCCAACGGCGAGGGTGACCACGAACAGCCAGTACAGATTCGTGTAATGCAATGCTCCACATGCAAATGATGCCGACGTCTGGCGTCAATAGAAAACCATTTGCAAGTGCCCCAAGTGTTGAAGCGATTAACAATGTAGCCATCTCGGCTCGTTCAGGGATGAGAATGCGCGACGTCTTCCAAACAAAAAAAATTGAAATTAAATGCAATAACCAGACTACAAATCTGGCGGCAAAAATTTCATGGTGCAAAGCTGTAAGTCCTGCGATCCAACTAACGAGTGGTGGATGATCAAAAAATCCAAGTCTAGGCCATCCTGATCGAAGTGCCCAGTCAATGTAATAAGCCTCGTCGGTAATCAAAGGAAACAACAAAGCAGCTACTAGTGGTAGCGCGAGGGAAATGACGATTAAAATCCCGTAAGTTTGGGTTCGATTTCGGTTCATCGCAATTCTGGCAGTTCCCTTTGAATTCTGGAGGCAAGTCTTGTTTGACGTGAGATACTAACATTGTTGCGCACCGAAAAGGCCAGTGCCTTCTTTGAGCCAATAAATATCGCCAGCTTTTTGGCTCGTGTTAGTCCTGTATAAATCAAGTTTCGTTGAAGCATGACGTAATGCTGCATGGACATGGGCAATATAATCACGGGGAATTCACTCCCCTGGGATTTGTGTATTGTAATGGCGTAAGCAAGTTTCAGGTCGTCAACCTGATCGCGATCGTAGGTGACTAGGCGTCCATCACTGTAAAGTACCTGTAGTTTACCGCCTTCTACGTTCGTGGCCGTAACAAATCCAATATCTCCATTGAACACTTGAAGGTCATAATTATTGGATGTTTGAATAACCTTGTCACCCTCGCGTAATTCTCCCTCTTTTTGCTTTTGATCGGACTCGCGCATGTGAGCTTTGGGATCGGGATTCAGAAGTTCTTGAAGTTCAAGATTGAAATTTTGTGTTCCAAGGTCACCGCGATTCATGGGTGAAAGGATCTGAATGTCTCTTATCGGGTTAAATTTATATTTATTTGGTAACACATCAGTCAAAAGCTTGCTGACGACCCGTCGGATGTCGTCGCTTGATTCGACTTCTATGAATTGGCAGTCAGTGGGGCTATCTGTGATAAATTCCGGCAACTGTCCTTCGTTGATTTCGTGTGCATGCCTGACAATAGAACTTGTGGCAGCCTGACGAAAAATCTCATGAAGTTTTGTGCATGGTATTTTTTGTGAATTGATCATGTCGCGAAGTACGTTGCCTGGTCCAACCGATGGTAGCTGATCTACGTCACCGATGAAGATGACCTGCGCGTGATCTGAAATGGCTGAAACCAGCGAACTTGCGAGTCTGACATCCAACATCGATGCCTCATCACAGATGATAACATCGGCCTTGAGTGGATTTATTTCATTGCGAGCAAATCCGCCTTCGGCTGGTTGCCATTCGAGAAGTCTATGAATAGTTTTGGCTTTTTCAGAAGAAACTTCACTGAGTCTTTGTGCGGCACGACCAGTGGGTGCTGCGAGTAATACCGATTTACCCATCGCTTTGAATAGTCTGATTATTGCGTTGGCCGTTGTTGTTTTACCGACACCTGGACCCCCGGTGAGAATAAAGACGCGACTCGCTGCTGCTGACATAACAGCGTCGGCCTGTGTCTCGGAAAGCTTAGCGGGCGCCGCCTCATTGTAGCGGAAAATCCACTGTTGTACCCTTTCAAGATTCTGATCGACTGGCCGGCTCATGATGCGGGCAAGACTTCCTGCAATATCTTGTTCGGCAGCCATAAGATCTGGTCGCCAGTGACATTTAACGTTGTCGTTATTATCGTCAATAATTTCGGTCAGTAGAGAACCAGACCTGGCAAGGAGTTCAAGTTGTTCGGGGACTAAGTCTTCGAGCTTTGGCTCTGGCAAACTTAATGAGCCTTGCAGCAATTCCTTGATTTGGGTTGTTGTTTGGTAGCAGTGACCGCGTTCTTCGGATTGCTGCATTTGATAAATGATCGCCGCCCTGATTCGTTCCGGCGAGTCTGGTGCAATGCCTATACTTTTTGCGATAGTGTCAGCTTTGATAAAGCCAATTCCGTTGATATCAACAGCAAGTTGATACGGGTTTGCTGAAATGATCTCAATGGCCTGTTCGCCATAAAGTTTGATGATGCGCTGAGCGTAGGTAAGTGAAATACCGTGATTATTTAAAAACATCATGACGTCAGCAATTGATTTCTGAGCTTTCCAGGATTCGATAATTTCCTGTGCTTTTTTCTTTCCAATTTTGGGCACCTGATTCAAGCAGCCGGGATTTTCATCGAGAATTTTGAATGTCTCTAGGCCGAAGTGTCCGACAATTCTTTCGGCTGTTTTGTCGCCGATTCCCTTGATAATCCCAGATGAAAGGTAACGTAGGATCGCGATTCTAGTTGTGGGACGAATTGGGACGGCGCGGTCCGCTTTGAATTGCCGTCCGTAAGTCGCATGACTCGACCAATTGCCAACAAGTTGCAGATGTTCGCCCTCTTGGCATGGGGGCAGAGCGCCGGTTACCGTTACTAGGGAATGATCTTCGACGTTGCGAACCTTCAAAACAGTCCAGCCGTTTTCGTCATTGCGATAGGTGATTCTATCGATCTCAGCATGCATTTGTTCCTTACCGGTTAGGGAAAGGTCTGCCTGAGAGTTGGAGTTTGCGCTTGGTGTCTGTAGGTCATGCATAGTGTCCGCCAGTCTAGCATGGGGTTTACGCGGGCCATAGGGGGTTTGGTCTTTTGCTAAAAATTATTTATTTTCCTTTAATTTCGGGTGCTTAAAATGTTTCTTTTGAATTGAAGTTAAGGTTTGGCCAGGGGTGCCGAAACGTACTTGGGTGGAATCCGGACATTCGCTCGGTACCCCCCGACTTAAACCTGTGATAGCGGAAGGAGACGATAATGCGGTTTCAGTTCTCATTTAAACACATGGAAACATCAGATGCCCTTAAGACTTATGCAGAGGGTAAACTCAAACAAGAGATTCAAAAATTTTCCACCAAGCCGGTGGAGTGTCATTTGACGTTTTCGGTAGATCGTTTCAACCACACGGCGCATCTGTCTTTTAATGGTGGCGACGGTTTTGCGTTTCAAGTTGATCACACCTGCACTGATATGTACGGCAGTGTCGATCACATGGTTGACAAACTCGAGTCACAGTTGCGCAAGCAAAAGGAAAAACTGAAGAATCACAAAGGCCACAAAGGTAGAAGAGATATTGTCTATTTGGCCGATCGTGGGTTCGAGGCAGCTGAAATCGACGCTGGCGATATCCTCAAGTACGAAGCCGCTAAGCGCAAAGTTTCTGGGGCATAAGTAAAAGTAAACGAATTTACAAAAAACCCGCCATCTCGGCGGGTTTTTGTCATATTTAGTTCGTCGGTAGCAGAACTACTGGGGGTTCAGGCTTTTCGAGGGCGGTGTTTCGTTGAACTATTGCTTCAAAGCGCCTCTTGGTGTGATTTACATAGAATGTAGTTGAATTAGTGATGTTCTCAATTTGTTTGTCTCCTTTTTCAAATTGAGTTGTCACTTCCCATGCTGTATCAGCCTGTACGTTCCTCTGTTCGTTTGTTAACGGATCGGTGAACACGGCCGTAGGACTCACTGGTTTAAAAGTTACGGTTCCCTTGTAGGATCTGGGGTTCTTATTGGCCATGGCTACTACGTTGAGTGTACGACCGCTTCCTAGTTCTTTTTGGTATTGTTCCGCTGAGGCCATTGGGTTCACGGCGTTTGCTAGTCCTGGCGAGAATGTGATGGTGTGATTTCCGGCCTTGCCTGAAATCTTATGAGTCCTGCTTGCGCTTACAACACAGAGGAGGTCCTTCCACTCTGGGGTGCTGCCACCGGTTAGTTTAAGCCATTCACCACTTGGGATTGCCGTGGACTCCGTTGTTCCAGCACGGGCGTTAGTCGTGATTTTGGCGCCAATCAACAATATGAATTTTTGCAAGGGAGCGCTGTTAGTCGATTTGTCAATGACCTTGTTTAACTTGACGTCAACCGTTGACTTTGATGCACCCTTAGTAGACTGAATGTCAAGGCTTGCTGCTGCTTCTACCCTATATGAGAAGTTTCCAAGTTGACCCTCGCTAACAATATTTTGGCTTTGGAGCATCTGCGTATAGAGAGGATTGTTCGTATCTTCTTGGACGTCGACTCCGCAATTTTTCTTGAAGTCAAAGCCGTCCGGACGATCAATAGGCGGTTTCCATGGAGCTGCACCCGGTTCCTTAGAACTTGAACCCGGAATGGGAATACATGATCCGATGAAGACACCTGCTGTCAACATAAGGATATGGCATCTCACCTTGAAGTGCATAGGGTACCTGCCTTGTATTTTTGGTCTATATAATAGGATGCACGAGACAGAGCATACAAAGCAAGTTATCCGCCTGGCTTCCAGGGTCTTTTTGGCATCAGTAACCGACTGTTCCAGGGGAAACGCATCTAAATTCTCGTGATTACAGGTGTTTAACGATTTAGTTATAATTTTCCGTAAGAGTCACTCTTTACGGAAGGATAAATGCATATGACCAAGGACGGTCGTCGCTCTCCTCTTGTGGAAGCATTTTCAGATCTCA
>CAMDGW010000086.1 GCA_945897695.1 Pseudobacteriovorax antillogorgiicola
GGATGAGCGACAAAGTCATCAATGATATGTGGAAAGCCCAAAGCCTTCCAAATGCACTCCTTCAAAAAGGAGTAGAAGCCGTCTCTGACGAAAGTTTGAAAGCCGTCTATGCAGCTGTCCAGGCAACGCAGCTCATGGCGCCAAGCACACAGAGCGTGGTCAGTATTGGCGAAGATGCAATGTCACTTTCGGTTGAGCGCCTCGGAGAAATCGATTTCTTTGCAGTTGCCACCAGAAAACCAACCATTTGTGACTTTAAACCAATTCAGGTTGAGGTCGCAATTGCTCGTGTTCACGGTGCGGGAATTGACGGCGACGAGCCCGTTCAGGTTCTTCGCTTCGCAAACCGAGTGCCGCTGCAATTTGACAAAGCTGCCTGTGCCATCGTCAAAGCGATCACCACGGTTAATTGGCGCTCCTATGGACTGCGACAGCCGAAGGATGCGCTCCCTACGGGCCCCTATATTCTAGCTGTTTCGATCGTATCGCCCTTTATCAAATTCAAGAATGCTTCAAAGGAAACCATTGATGCCTCCGATGAGCTCGTCGAAGAGATTCGTAGAGCTTTGATGCAGGCAGGCCAAAGACTTTCGCGTCACCTTTCCCGCGAAACGAAGGCCGCTGACCTGGAAGAAAAAATCCAATACATTGAAAAGTTTGGACCAGTGCTGGTCGATACGCTTGTCCGCATCACCAATAGTCCTGACAAAAGAAAAACGGCAGCTTACGAAGGATTGAAGAAAATTCTGGGTCGAGACACTCAGGAAGCGCAATCGAAGCTTGCAAATGCTGAAACGGCCCTGGATGAAGCAAATACAGCTCGTAAGAAACGTCTAAGAGCCTTCCGCGACGAAGATTCAGCTCTCGAAGCATCCCGAGAGCCTACGCCAGAAGAGCTTGAAGAAATGGAGTTGGAAGAAGCTACGGCAGCTGATGCATCGGAGGAAACATCAATCGAGATCACAGAAAGACCCAAATCAAAAAAGAAGGGAAATCCCGAGAAGGAAGATATTCTATCTGTCTTTGCTCCGGAAAAGTCGGCTAAAAAATCCTCGAAAAAGGATGTGGGCAAAAAGGCTACTGCTAAAAAATCAGAGCCAAAGGCGACGATAAAAAAAGCGACCTCAAAGGCACCAGCGAACAAGAAATAATTACCACGAGGATTGATTGCTATGGCATCCATTCACACGCCCCGTAAAGGCCGTATCAACACTGATATTATGAAACAGTGTTTAGCACTTTGTGAGCATATGCTTACAGATCTTGAAAAGGCACGTAGACCGATTCTTAAAGCGACTAAATGTAGCTTAGACAACTCGCTCTATGATCATCGCGTCGGATATCTGACCCCTGGAGACAAGAAAGTTAGCACTGAGCTTAACGTCAGCTCGGTCAAAAGAATGTCACGTTCGATCTTCATGTTAGAGATTCTTCTTCGCAATCTAGAGTCGGGCAATGTTGCCAACAAGCGTGAACTTTACTACGTGAGCAAGGGTGAAATTAAACATAATCCAATTCTTAAAGCTCTCGATTTTGCCGACCAAGATGAATCGGATGAAGTGATCGACTTCATCTGTGAGATGATTGAAGCCTACCGCGAAGAACTGAATTGTTTTGCCAATGAACGCGGAGGCCAAACTTACTCCCAGCAGCTTGTCGTGACAGAAACCATGTCTGACGGCACTCAAGCTGTGATTGACCTAAGTCAACTCGGAACATCTCCATTTCAACCAAAGAATCGTCCACAAAATCTTACCTTAAAGGCAAAAAAGAAAATCGACTTCGGTATTATCATTGAATCCGAAGCTACTGCTAACACGCTAGTTGCCAATGGGTTCACTAAGCGCCACAACTCGATCGTTATTGGCGCTGGAGGCGTCCCGTCCAATGGAGTGCGGGGTTGGGCCAAACGAATTCAAGATCAACTGAAGATCCCGCTATTCTTCTACGGAGACTTAGACGCCTATACAATCCAGAACATTTATCGAACTCTAAAGGCTGGCTCAGCTTCATCTTTAATTCGAAATAGCGACTTCTCTGCGCCCGAAGTTCGATTTCTGGGAGTTCTCCCAGAAGACATCAAAAAGTATGATCTCAACGATTATTCCGTTAATGAAAAAGATCCAAGTGAAGCGCGCTCCCTTAAAAAGCCCAAGGACGCCTTACAAAATGATCCATTCTTCAAAGACAAACGTAACAGGGGCTTAGCAGAAATTCTCGAGTGGCTTTACAAGAATAAACGCCGTTGCGAGCAGCAGGCGTACTATGCGGTTGCTCCAAGGGATCCTCAGATCGCCGAGAAGATCATTGTAGAGAAAATCAAAAGAGGAAATTTCGTATAAATCAAAAAAGGGCAGCCTGCAGGCTGCCCTTTTTGTTTTATGCGTTGGTCACACTTGAAGCTCTTAGAACTTCAAACGCATCCCTGCACGAAGGTTCACGTAGTTCAAATCCATGCGACCATCGAAGCTGCTGTCTGTAACACTGCCCGTCTTTAGCTCAGAAAAATTCCAGCGGAAGTGATTCACACCAAGTCCACCAAAGAACTGCGCCATACCTGCACCGTAAGACATGTCATATCCGCCGGTCAAAACAAAGCCAAGTTTCTCGTCAGTTTTCGATGTGATACCAGCTTCCTTGAATGACGCTTGCGCATTTGCAAAACCAAATCCAAAGCGCAGCAAGCCAAATATGTTGCCACCCATTGATTGACCCCAACCAATACGTGGTGTCACGCTCATTGGCGTGATGGTAGTGGACGTATCTTTCGCGTGCTTCCAATCAAATGAACGGTAGGCAATCTCAGCCCCTAATTCAATTCGACTCCAGCTATCTGTCTGAATGATATAACCAGGTTCAAAACCGAAGCCAAAACCCATACCTGAGCTACTATTAGGATCAGCATCATAAACTGGACCAAAGTCTCCCACGACGCCTAAAGTAAACCCACCGTAAGTGTTTTCCACAACTACTTTAGGGGGCGTCCGAGCTTCTTTCATTCGCTGACCAAAGCTTTTCGACTCGTCGTTATAAGTTTTGTTATAACCGTCGTCACCAATGACTTCCTCCTGCGCAAATACAGAAGTGCAGAGAGCCGATGCGGCCACGATACCAATCAGTTTCAAGCGAATATCCATTAAGTCCTCCAATGTCGACATTTCGATCGATTTGCCTGAGACAACACTTTAGCATAATTTCAAATGATTAGGTCCTGGAAAAAATTAATTGCAGATTTTTAATGTCATCAGATGTTGTCACCCTTGTGGCGAAGCTAACTGAATTTTTCCAAGGGTGATCTTTGTGATCAGGATCGTCTTTATAACGCGGGATGACATGCCAATGAAGGTGCTCATCAACATTGCCAAGACAGACGTAGTTCATTTTTATCGGCTTAAAGTGTTCTTCTATGACCCGACCAACTCGCAAAACATCTGAAAAAATATCCAACGCCTGGCGCTCTGGTAAATTGTGCATCTCGCGAATGTGAGTTTTAGCGATGACAACGCAGTAGCCTAAAAAGTATTGGTGATCACCGGCGATCACGATCACTTGCTCTGTTCCCATCAATAAATTTAAAAGCTCACCGCGAGTGGCCTTTTCTAGGCGGTCACAATGGGGACAACCAAGCCTGCGCTCCAATTCCATTCGACCACCCCCTCTCAGACTGGTGATATTTATTTAAGTATTACAATATCTTACACCATTTTCACGATGATCTCCCAAGCTGTTGCCAACACAGGTCTACGCAGATAATGTAAGAGCTTGGAATCCGGGAGAAAAGAAACCTTTGAGTGCGAATTCATTAGTCAGCGATCAGAACACGGCTAGCCTACATTTTGAGCAGCTGCTCAACTTATTCAATTCGCCTGATAAAATTCCTACAAAGACGCAACTGATTGGCGTAACTGACGTCGTATCCCAACTAATTTCTCTGGCTACGATAAAACACTGGAGTCGCATTGTCCTAATTGCCCCGACACACCGTGACGTTTCAGCTGTCTTAAATCTGCTTGATCACAACTCTAAAACTTTAACAGCTATGAACGTTGCAGCGAGTCATTTGCCCCACCTTTCTATGTGGGGAGCTGACCGTTTTATAAATCCCACCCTCAGTCGCAAACAACGACTAGATGCTCTCTTCAGGATCAGTGAACATGGAGCAAAGTCTATTACCGTAACGACTCTGGCTGGCCTATTTCAAAGCACTTTAAATCGTAGTCTATTGGAGTCTTTCAGCGTTCGACTGAATGTCGAAGACGATACCGATCAAGACGACCTTATTAAAAGACTAGAAAACGCAGGCTATCATTCGTCAACCCTTGTGGACGAAGAGGGTCTTTTTAGTGTTCGCGGATCTTTGATTGATGTGTTTGCTCCCAATAGTATTTTGCCGTTTAGAATTGAATTCGCAGGTGACAGGATAACCAGCATCCGAACTTTCAGTGTCGATGACCAGAAAAGTAAAGAGTCACACACGTCTGTCGTGCTTGGACCTGCAAATGAAATACTCATCAGCGAAAAAGACCGAAAATCGGCAGCTCAAAGGCTTCACGAACACTTAATCAGCCTTGAGTCGGTTCCTACACCTGACAAGGATGGCTTTAGGGGAGCATTTTTAACAGGCGGAAGGCCTGCCGGATGGGATCTTTTGGCACCAATTCTACGCTCAGAAAATGCAACCGCATTTGACCTCTTAGACCATGACTCGTGCTTGGTCTTTGTAAAAGGAATTGATGCGGCCTTTGCTGCTTACGAAGATTTGGTACACACCTTTCAACAATCTCACGAGAAAGACCTAGACGCTAAGCGCATAAGCCTTAGCCCTGAAAAACATTTTTCAGAGCGTGCACTTATAGAATCAGCAATAAATAAGGCTAATCAAATTATTGAGATCGGAAATCCAGTCATCCGCGACGGGTACACTCAGATCAAACTCAAACCTGAAGTTGGCTTTGAGGGCGTCTCCGCAACGCTAAGCGGCAGTGCCAGATTTGATGCCTGGGCCATGGCCATTACAAATTTAATTCAGCTTGATGGGGGGCGTGTTTGTGTCCTTGCCTCTAGCCCTGAACAAGAAGAGCGGATTGCCACCCTGTTTAGCCATCGTGAACTAAGCGTGTCACGAAAAAAATCTTCTCTGATCGATATCATAACCAACGGTGAAAACGAAAAAGTCCATATTCTAACAGGCTATCTAGGTTCTTGGGTCTGGTTTGAAAGCACAAAGACCCTGATCATTCCCGAGCATATTCTTCTAGGAGTCGTGCAGAGAAAACAAAAGTCATCCACAACAAAGCTTAAAAACTTTCTGAGTTCCTTCAGGGATCTGAAAGTTGGCGATCTTGTGGTCCATATCCTCCATGGAGTTGGGCGATATAAGGGTATGGTCACTCTAAATGTAGGCGGCATAACCGGTGACTTTCTTCATATAGAATATGCAGGCACTGATAAAATCTACCTTCCTGTGGATAAATTGAATCTGCTCCAGCGCTACAGTAGTGGTGGTGAGGGTACAGGCCATCCCGTACTGGATAAACTTGGCTCAGGAACTTGGGACAAGAAAAAACAGCGGGTCAAAGAATCCGTCAAAGAAATGGCCGATAAACTTTTGAAGATTCAGGCTCAAAGAGCCTTAGCCCATATTCATATTTATGATCCGCCAGACGACGATTACTTTAAATTTGAAGCCGAATTTCCCTACGAGGAAACTGATGATCAGTTAAAGGCCATTGCAGAAGTTAACACCGACCTGCAGTCGACTAAAGCCATGGATCGACTGATCTGCGGCGATGTTGGGTTTGGAAAAACCGAAGTTGCTCTTAGAGCCACGTTTAGGGTTGCGAGCGATGGTTTTCAGGTCTTAATACTCGTACCTACGACGATTCTTTGCTACCAGCACTATCGTACATTCACCGACCGCTTGAGCCGTCATGGACTCAAAGTGGCGCAAATCAATCGATTTGTTAGCGCTAAGGATCAAAAGCAAACGTTGGAAGACCTAGCTGCGGGCAAAGTAGATGTTCTTGTCGGCACCCATAGACTCCTCAGCCAGGATGTAACAACAAGGCGCCTAGGCCTTGTCATTGTCGATGAAGAGCAGCGCTTTGGAGTTCTCCATAAGGAGAAATTAAAAGATCTTCGGGCAGGTGCAGACATTTTAACCCTGACTGCCACCCCAATCCCTCGGACACTCCACATGTCCATGCTGGGACTTCGTGACATTTCAATCATTACAACACCTCCGCAAAACCGGATGAGTGTTAAAACTTACGTAGCCCGCACCGATGAGTCACTGATTCGGGACTCTATAACCCATGAACTTGATCGAGGCGGTCAGGTCTTTTTTCTCCATAATCGAGTCGAAGATATTGACGCGACAACTTTATGGGTAAAAAGTCTCGTACCCAAAGCAGCAGTGCGCTTTGCCCATGGGCAAATGAAAGAAACCGAACTGGAAAATACAATCATTGACTTCATCGAACACAAATTTGATGTCCTTGTTTGCACGACTATCATCGAGTCTGGCGTTGACATGCCAAACGTCAACACGCTCATCGTGACAGACGCTGATCGTTTTGGCCTCGCTCAACTCTATCAAATGCGTGGACGCGTGGGACGATCATCAGTTCAGGCCTACGCATATTTTCTAACCAAAGATCCCGAGCGACTCACCGAAGAGTCAAGGCGCCGGCTCGACGTTTTGGCTCTGCATCAGGAGCTTGGTGCTGGATTTCAAATTGCAAGTCACGATCTTGAAATCCGCGGCGCAGGAAACTTACTCGGCTCCGAACAATCAGGGCATGCATCTGAGGTTGGCTTAGAGATGTATACAGACCTTCTCGGTGAGGCCATCGCCGAAATTCGCGGACAGATGCCCGAAAAAACAAAAGTGGATACCGAAATCAAACTTCCACTTACGGCTTTGATTCCTGATTCATACGTTCGCGAAGAAGGTTTACGGTTACAATTCTATAAGGCACTCTTTAGCGTCGAACGCTCAGATGAACTTTCGGCAATCGCTGATGAGCTTGCCGACCGATTTGGCACTCCCCCTGAAGAGACCGAGCGCCTATTCAGCGTTGCGCGACTCAAGCTTATATTGTCTTGGCTAGGGGCAAGCCAGATTTCCATGAACGCCAAAGCTGGATGGTTTGAGGTGAGATTTGGCTCCCTCAAAGAAAAGCAAATTGATAGGATCATTCGAGAAGCTCAGCGCAAACCAATGACCTACCGTCTATCACCGGACTACAAGCTTTTTATCTACTGGACGCCAGGTGACAGCCAAACCTCGTTGGAAAGCGCCACTCAAACCCATATCATTAAGCACCTTCTAGAGCTTTTGGAACCGCTCGCGGCAGGATTGGAAAACTCATGAGACAACGCTACAAAACACTTTTTACAGTCATTTTGCTCATCTTTGCCGGTTTTATGGTTTGGAAAATTTTTAGCAAGCCGCTACCAACCCCAGACACTCTGCCTGAAGTTGGGGGTACAACTACAAATAACCCGCATTCTGCAAACCAGTTTCAGGAGGTCCAGGTTGCTGGAACAACCTTGCTTCCCGGCGACTTCACCTGGGAACTCGATCTCCACACCAAAGTCCCAAATTTTGAGGACTCTGAAGACGTTTTCGGCATTCCGAAAGCACCTGCGTCTGCACCCCAAGCGCCTTTAGAGGTAACTGATAGTCTAGAGCTTCGGGAAAGAGTTGTCTCAGCCGTCATTGAGAGGAAAGTGCTTTACCGCTACATCCAAGAGAAATCACGAGGTTTTGATCTTGGAGATCCATCTCGATTTTCAAAGTGCCTTGCAGAAGTGCAAGAGGTGGCTCAATCCAATAAAGAATTTTTTACATCCTCCGCAAGCCGCGAGCGTCTAAAAGCAAAAATTTGTGAGGAGTCGATCATCCAACAATACCTGGAAGAACAAGTTTTTCGGTCCCTTGCAGTTTCAGAGTCGGAAATCGCCTCCTACTACCGTACGCACGAAAAAGCCTACCGAAAACCCACAAGGGTCCTTCTTAGGCAGGTTGTTGTCGCTAAGGAGGAACTGGCTAATGATATCCGCAGAAGCATCAAAGCAAGTAATTTCAGTGAGTTAGCAAGAAAGAACTCCATTACCCCGGAAGCTGAAAAAGGAGGCCTGATGGGGCCATTTTCCAAGGAGCAACTACCCACACTTTTTGATATCGTCTTCTCAATGAATACCGGAGAGATCAGCGGTGTCATAAAGTCTGAATATGGCTATCACATCATCATGCCTATTCAGAAACTTCCACCCCAAACTCTCTCCTATGCCGAAGCGGCTCCGGAAATTCGAGCAGAGCTTTTAAGAACGAAGAAGCTCGATGCTTTCCCGCGCTGGCTAAACACCGCGATGAACGCCATATCGGTGACATCGCCGAACACAGGACTGGTACCATGATTCGATTCGTTATAATTACCATCATTCTTTGGAACGCATTTCTAAGTAACGTGGCTATTGCCTCTGAGCCGGGTGAGGTATTAATTGACCGAGTTCTTGCAGTGGTTAACGGTCGCCCCATTTTTTATGGCGACATTCGTCGAAAAATCGATGTTGGCCCTTTGGTTGTGGTGAGCGAATATCCTGCAAATAAGGAGGCTCCACCCCAGACCAAGGCTCTTAATGACGCCATCAATTTTGAGCTAATTATGGGAGCTGCCAAGGATCTTGATATCGAGGTAAGCGATGCAGATCTGGACCAAGAGATTACCCGCTACTTAGAAGAGCAAAAGATCTCAAAAGATAAACTATCTGAACTTCTCGCTCAGGAAGGTGAGACAGTTGAGAACTATCGCCGAGACTTTCGCAATCAGCTGGTTCTGCGCCGTTTTCAACGTCGGGTCATTGCACCATCTATCAAAGTTACCGAAAAAGACGTCGAGACCTATTACCTAAGCCAAACAGGATCTAACGGCAATGAAATGATTGACGTGAGCTTGCGTCAGCTGCTCATCAAAATCGACCCGGGTATGAATAAAGAACTCGTTGAAGCCAAAAAGTCTCTAGCTAATGACATTTATAGCAAGCTTAAAGGCGGCCTTGATTTTGTTGATGCCGTGGGCCTTTATAGTGATGATCCAAACGCAAAAAAGCCTGATCAAAAGCCTATGGTCCTTAAACTAAAAGATCTTTCCGGCACTCTTAAGTCAGCAATCGAACCATTAAAGACGGGCGAATTCACGGCGCCGATTTCACTGCCAAATGGCCTTATGATATTTCAGCTAGCTGAAAAGAAGCTTGGCGAAAACCGCGATTTCGCCGCCAAAAAGGGCAAACTTGATCAAGAGCTTCGTATGATCGAACTCCAAAATCAAACGAATAAATGGCTCGGCGAACAGCATCAAAGAATTTCCGTCAAACGGATGGATGATTAAAGAAATTCGTGGCCCCGATCGGGGCCAAATATTTTTGAGGGATCGAACTATCCTAAAGATA
>CAMDGW010000087.1 GCA_945897695.1 Pseudobacteriovorax antillogorgiicola
TGGCACTGTTGGTTTGAAGGAGGTCATTATTACCGAGGAGGCGATTCTCAAAAAAGGAGAACCCATCCTTGTGTACAAGCCGGAGCATGAACCGACCAAGGCTGAGGCTGGAGCCAAAAGCTAAGCGAGTCAAGCATTCCAGGTTATGAACGCAAAAAAATGCGGCAGTTCAGAAGTATTTTGACAAACGATCCCGTCGATCTAAATGGTCGGCGGGATTTTTTTGGTGAGCAAAATATGCGCAAACTCAAAAGTTTTTTCGGTTTTTATTATTGTTTATCTTTCATGTAGCTCACACTTACTGTTAAAATTGGCTACAGAGTCAAATAAAGTTTTTCGTCTGATTCATTACTAAGCCTCACATGGATGTGACGGCCTGGGTCAAGGTTATGGACATAAACAAGGAGGTGCATCGTGAGTGCTAACACGCCACAAGACCCAAACGGCCGTAAAAAGCGAATTCCGCTTCTGCCGCTTCGAGAAATCCTTGTGTTTCCTTCGACAGTTGTGCCTCTGTTTGTCGGCAGAGATAAATCCATCCTCGCGCTGGAACAGGCCATGAGTGGAAGCAAGGAAATCTTCCTGGCAGCGCAAATGAAGGCAAAAACCAATGATCCAACTGCAGATGACATCTACAAGATTGGAACTATTTCCACTATCATCCAGCTTTTACGCCTTCCAGATGGCACGGTAAAAGTACTCGTCGAAGGTCAGCGCCGCGCACGGATCACTGAGTTCATCAATTCTGATGACTTTTTCTTTGTGGAAGCTGAAGAGCTTCAGGAAAAATCCTCTGGAACAATTGAAAATGAAGCCATCGTCCGCACAGTAAAAATGGCGTTCGATAATTATGTAAGACTAAACAAGCGCATTCCCCAGGAAATGGTCCTTAGCATTACTGGGATTGAGGACGAATCAAAACTTGCGGACACTCTTGTCTCCCATCTCACCAATTTAAAGCTCAATGATAAGCAACGTCTCCTAGAGCAGACCGACCCCCGCGCGCGCCTTGAGGAGCTCTATGGCTATATTCAATCTGAGATTGAAATTATGCGCGTTGAGAAGAAAATCCGTGCAAGAGTCAAACGCCAGATGGAAAAGACTCAAAAAGAGTACTATCTGAATGAACAGATGGCAGCCATCCAGAAAGAACTTGGTGAAAAGGATGACACTCGCGCAGAAATGCAAGAACTTGAAATCCAGATCAAGAAAAAACCTCTCTCAGCCGAGGCGAAAGAAAAGGTCAACAAGGAGCTGAGAAAGTTAAAGCTGATGTCGCCAATGAGCGCAGAGGCAACCGTCGTCCGTAACTATATCGATACAGTCTTATCGCTTCCGTGGGCTGAGTATGCGCAAGAGAAGAATAATATTAAGGTTGCAACCGACGTTCTAAATCGTGACCACTACGGTCTTGAAAAAGTGAAAGACCGCATCCTTGAGTATTTATCTGTGCGGGCACTCAGCGAACATGCCAAAGGACCAATCCTCTGTTTGGCAGGCCCTCCAGGTGTGGGTAAAACATCGTTGGCTCGCAGCATAGCCGAAAGTACAGGCCGACCTTTTGTACGCATCTCACTCGGCGGCGTTCGAGACGAAGCTGAGGTAAGAGGGCACCGGCGCACCTATATTGGTTCCATGCCGGGAAAAATTATCATGGCATTGAAAAAAGCCGGTAAGTCTAACCCTGTGGTCTTACTGGACGAAGTCGACAAGATGAGTCAGGATTTCCGTGGTGATCCATCGAGCGCCATGCTCGAGGTTCTTGATCCAGAACAAAACTACAACTTTGTAGATCACTACCTGGATTTAGACTACGACTTGTCTCGATGTCTGTTTATTGCCACCGCAAATAATCTGCACACTATTCCAAAACCCCTGCTCGACCGGATGGAGATTCTCCAGCTGACTGGCTACACAGAGGAAGAGAAGCTGGCAATTTCGCAGCAGTACCTTGTTCCGAAAGAAGTCAGAGAAAACGGCCTGGAAGGCAGCAACATTACATTCCAGCCCAAGGCCCTACGAGAGATCATTACCTACTACACCCGCGAAGCAGGTGTCAGGAATCTCGAACGTGAAATTGGCAGTATTTGCCGGAAAGTTGCCCACAAGCATCTTGTCAAGCACGCCGAAGACTCCGCCCAAGGCCAATCATCTGCAGAGCAGGTCGTTAGTGCGGACGGCTCAGTGACGCGTCCAAAAATTTCCATCACAGAGACAATCAGCGAAAAATCAGTAAACAAGTACCTTGGCCCAAGACGTCATCGCGTTGGCATGCAAAACAGTGCCAACGAGATCGGCATCTGCACTGGTTTAGCTTGGACAGAAACCGGTGGTGATTTACTTGTGGTGGAAGTGACGACTGTCCCGGGCAAAGGAAAGCTCACGATCACAGGCAAGCTTGGCGATGTCATGCAAGAGTCTGCACAAGCAGCAATGAGCTACGTGCGATCACGGGCAGCCTTTCTCGAGCTTGAAGAAGGCTTCTACGATAAGGTTGACATTCATATTCACGTCCCTGAGGGAGCTATACCCAAAGACGGACCGTCCGCTGGTCTTTGTATGGCAACCGCTTTAACAAGTGCCTTTACAAAGCGACCTGTAAGTAAAGATGTTGCTATGACCGGCGAGATTACGTTGCGAGGCAGAGCACTTCCGATCGGTGGGCTAAAGGAGAAAATACTTGCCGCGCACCGGGGCGGAATAACCAAGGTAATCATCCCACGTGAAAACGAGAAAGACTTGATCGATATTCCAAAAAATATCCTGAAGGAGATTAAAGTTGTGCCGGTGGATCATATGGATGCAGTCCTCATGCACGCCCTCGCCTGGGAAGACTTTAAGAAGGAAGAAAAAGATCGCCAAGATGCTTTATTTGAAAAACTGAAGCGCATCACAGAAAGCGAAGTGGCTGCTGGCGACACCCACATTCATCACTGAGACGTCATTGTTTTTATGAAGCTCGCAAAAGCTGCAAACCTCTTTATGGTTTGCAGTTTTTTTATTTCAAATAGAGCTTTTCAGCAAAACGCTAAAACAAGACTTTTCCAGTCAGTTTCTGCCAGGTTAACAAACAACTATTTGAATTCTCGCATGGTAGCACTCAGGAATAACCCGAAAAATACCGAATATTCCCCCGTCAACATCCATTAGTTGCAGGGACAAGCCATGGGCAATACCGCCAGGAAAAAGATCAATTCTGTTCAATCAGAACAGTCCACAATTGAATTTGTAGAAGAACTCAAGCGCCAATGGCTGGAGACAATCGACGCCATACCGGATCCATTCATAATGATCAATGATAGCTATATTATCACCAAGGCCAATGCTGCCATGGCAGAAATCGCAGATTCAAGCATTAAAGATATTGTTGGGAAGTCTTGCTACAAAGTATTTGCGGGACGTTCTTCCCCCTGCGAGAACTGTCAAATGGCAAAGTCAAAACCTGGAAAAACAACTCCTGGTTATGAAATTTATAATGCCAAAAACGACCGGTGGTATGAGGTTGCAACGCGCAAACTACAAAACGAGTCTGGACAACGGGGAATTGTTCAGATCTACCGCGACCGCACGGATGCGAAGAAATTACAAAATCGACTTGCGCAGAATGAAAAACTCGCCTCGATCGGACAACTGGCAGGAGGCTTTGCTCATGAAATCAACAACCCTCTTGGCGGTATTCTCGTTTTTTCGCAGATGCTACTTAAGGAAATGAATAAAGAAAGTACGCACTATCAAGACGTCGTCGAAATAGAATCCGCAGCAAAACGGTGCAAAACAATCGTAGAAAACCTTCTTGATTTTTCCCGCCAGCGCCCGGTAAATCCCAAACTTGAATCGTGCGATCTTCACCTGGTGATCCGCAATGCTGTGAAGTTTGCCGATCTTGGACACAACAAGGAACGAGGATGCGAAATCAAATTAAAACTAAACGCTAAGGACAACATTTTCATCTCCGACCATAATCGCCTTACCCAGGTATTCCTCAATTTATGTAGTAATTCGTTTCAAGCAATGTCCAAAGGCGGAATTTTGACCGTCGAAACCTCAAGCGATCAAAATGATAAAAATAGGTGGTTTGTCGCAAAAGTTATCGACAACGGAACAGGTATTAAAACTGAACATTTAGCCAAGATTTTTGAGCCATTCTTCACCACCAAAGAGCCAGGTCAAGGGACTGGGCTTGGGCTCTCCATTGTACATGGAATCATTCAAGACCTCGGCGGCACCATCGACGTGTCCCGAAACAAAGTCAAAGGATCGACCTTTACGATTAGACTTCCTATAAACACAGGGGTTAAGAGGGGAGCTTCCTCATGACGCAGTCTTCCGCATCTCGAGCCGCCCTGAGCTCACTGATATTGGCGCTTCTGATTACGACAACTGTAAGCTTCTTCATCATAAAAAGTATTGCAAAAATACCGCTACCGGACAATTTCTTGATGGTAGCCCTGCTTTCCTTGTCCATTGGAACAAACATTACGACGGGATTCTATACAGGACTGCATCGCGGGCTTTTTCTGAAAAAGGTGAGCCCGCTCCAAGATCCTTCATCATTGGTGTCCTATATCGCGCTGGTTCAGACAATGGCCATGCTCCTCTACGCTATGGGTAAGATTCCAGAACCAGGACTCTACTTGGGATCTGTTGCCCTTCAGAGCTGGCTTTCGTGGCTCGTTCTCTCCATTGCTAGACCGGGCCTCAATGCTAAACATCCCGCGATAAGTCGCCTACCCTGGGCTGCCGCAATTTCCACGGGGCTTTTTGGGCTTCTCGCCTGGCCACTTCGTAATTTCTGGCCCCTTGAAACACTGCTTGCTGCCACGGCTATTTGGCAAGCCACGACCAATGTAACGATCATAACAGGGACCTGGCTATGGTTCGCCCTTACGCCTAAATATCGGCTTGGAGGCCAGCACACCCTAGCGGCAATGAAGTTACGCCTACAAAGACAAGACAAGCGATTCTCGCCCTGGGTGAGCTCATTCGTGGCGACTTGTTTTCAGGTCGCAGTGCTTGCGTCTTTCATTTTATTGAGTCCAAAAGATACACCGGTATCCTGGCAAATCCTACTGATGGCAATCCATTTCCACGTGTTCCCCTGCCTACTAGATGCTTGGAGCAACTTTTCACAGGCTGGTACAGATAACGAAAACTATGTGACGCTTTCGAGATTGGCAGCACAAAGCGCGAAAAAACTTATTAAAAGACAAGCAAGCAGTCATACAACATGGGCTACTGCTGTGGGACTCAAAACAGCCACATTCACCCTTGATCACGATCCTGAATCCAACGTTGCCAAGGACCTACCAGCGACACTGATGAGGATTCGTAACGACGAAATTTTCAATATCCTAACCAAGATCACACAGAATCAGACAATTTCCCTTACATCAGTCTCCCAAAAGATTATTGGTACGATTGACCCTGAGCAAAGCAACCGCCCCTGCGTTGATGCACTTAATCTCTGTGCAACGCTGCACTTGGATGCTGATCCTATCATTGAACGAAGGATTTCCGGGCTAGTAGCGTTATTGCCCATTGTAAACCCAGGCCTAGCGACATTAGTCAATCCAAGTCAGATCACATCCTTACTAAAAAGAAGTCACTGGTTTTTTCATTTTGACTTTAGCTGGGTGGACCAGAGTTTGATAAATACTCCTGCTGCGACACGCTACGGAATTCAGATGGACCCAGTATCCTCAGACACCCAATGGGCCTTACTGACAGAGATGCGGAAGACGCACAGTATCGGAAACTTTTTATGGATCGGCCGCGAGGCCTATGAGCGACTTTTACAGGAAGCTCCCCACATTGCGCCCATCATTCAGCCGCACATTCTGAAAAGTTCTAAAAATGAAGAAACTTTATTTTTCATCATCAAGTTTGAGCAGCTCATACCGCGCCTGCAGCGATATTATGGTCTGGATGATGTACGAGCGCGGATCATCGATTATGAACCCAGCCCGGAAGCGCAGCGTCTCCTGAGCTTGTTAACTATGCAAATGCATGCTGCCAAAACTCTTTTAGACAAACGTCGCATTGTGGAATCACTTACAAGTTATCAGTGGCATGGATTTAAAGAAAAAGATCAAGCTCTGAGAATATTGCTAAAAATCCATCAGCAAGAGACCGATCACACAAAATCTGCCTCGACGCCAGATAGGGTTTTTAAAGAGTCATTTACTGAGTTGCTGAGGACTTCCATTGGTCAAATTGGATATCCAAGCCAGATCTTGAATCAAGCACACATCCACAAAATAGAATTAAGAAATATTCCAAAACTCAGAGTACACGCTCTGGATCCAAATAGCCTTCGTTTCGAAGAAGCGTGGGTAGTTATGAGTAATTTGAACCACCAAAAATCTGACGCTGAAGATGCCAAATTGGTCCGAGAGATAGTAAATAGCGCTATGAAAGATCCTCAAGTCATGCAGGTTGTTTTTGTGCATGGCAAAATGATTGACGCAGCGGTTGCACTGGGGCGCCGCGACGATTCCTCAGACAAAGACCTTGCTTTACTCCACAGACTTCTCGACATGATTATCGATTGTGGGACAACCGATGAGTGCCTTGCGCTGGCAATGGATGGAATTGTTTTGGTTACAGAAAAGTTAAAACAACCGGTTTTGTTCAGTAGAAAAGCAACCTTATACTTTGAAAGCCGCTTAACCCATCCCGCTTCAACCAATCAGAAATCATGTCCAGCAATTACTAGTCGCTGGCAGGAACATCGTTCGCAATCCACTTCACAGCAGTCCAACAAAATCAAAGCTTCCTGAGGGATTTCATGAGCAAGAGAGATCATAGTAAGAAAACTGAGAGCAACAGAAATAGATCTTGGTCTATTACGTTAAGTGCTGCAATCCTTGCCACCGTAAACACATCGTGTGCGCCACCCAACAAAAACAGAATCCCCGCCTCGCAAATCAAATACGCTCATACCCCTGGCTGGGAGTCCAACACGATGCTGGCCCTAAGTCCAGGCTCAACACTTTTAATCTGTGACCATGGTACTGGTGCAAGTAGAGACATCATCCGCGCTGTTCAAGAATGGGCTGCAGCAGCTGGCATGGGTGATCACCTAAAAGTTGCTGAAGGCTGCGGAGGGAGTTACGAGGTCAACTCTGAAATTGGAAGCTGCGGCGCAGCCGCAGTCACTAGCCATTGGGGCGTACCTGGCCAGTGGAAGCTCACATACTGCAGCCAGGGATACACCAACAGCTACGACATCACGCTTCATGAAGTGGGACACATGTACGGTCAATGTGATCGCTATGGCAGCGGTGGCTTTGGGCATCCCGTCCGCGGCCAAAACTGCTCGGACCAAGGCCGTGGAAGTGACGGAAATTACACATCACCAAGTGCGATGCAGGCTGGAGGCCCTGCCCATCCGCACCGAGTAACCGAAGATGATCGTAATGGGGTCAAGGCGCTGATGGAAAGAAATGATATTAGGGGAGCAACACAATGGAGAACAGTCGCTGGAACTCCTGGAACAGGATCCAACACGCTCCCACCCGGGTCCACAACAAATAACCCTAGTAGCATCTCCGCTGGTAGCGGAATTTCCAACCCAGGAACCGGATCGCCAGGAACGGTCGCAAATATCCCCAGCGGGGGGACTTCACCATCTGCAAACACATCATCATGCTCACAATTTTTCAACCAGATTTTTCAAAAATGTGACGCAAATGGCATCTGTAACTTCCTACAAAGTACCATCTGCGGCGGCTAACCTTAGACTGTTGAGCGGCTTCCGTGCTGCAGGGATTGGTGTGAAACCGCCCCTTTCTTACGAGATGCCATCACGCGGTCAATCCATAGCAGATAGGAACTACCGACAAAGTTTGTGGTTAATGTCGCTCCGATAATGCCAACCGACATCGCCAAAGCGAAGTTTCGAATGCTGTCCGGGCCAAAAATAATGATACCGACCAGAGATAGATTTGTTACCAGCGAAGTATTGATGGTTCTTGTCAACGTCTCGTTGATGGAGGTGTTGATTTGCTCAGCAAACGGTTTACCCGGTTCATTTTGCATGCGTTCCCTGATCCGATCAAAGACCACGATAACATCGTTTACCGAATATCCAATTCCCGTAAGTAATGCGGCGATAGCAGTTAAATCAAAGGAGCGCCAGAATAGGAGATAAAAGCCCAGCATCGCACAGCTATCAGGAATGAGTTTTAGAACCGCGCCCGAACCGAACCGGAAGTCAAAACGGAATGCCAGATAGCCCATAATAAACAAGATGGCATAGGCCATGGAAATAAAGCCTTGATTGCGAAGCTCTTTACCAATCTGTGGACCTACGTAATCAACGCGCGTGATCGTTGGTTTTTTGCTTGCAAGATCTTGTCTGACCACGTCCTGTAACCTATTAACTCTAGCCCCGCCAGAGACATGGGCAGCGTCTTTTTCCGCCGTAGTCAAATCCCCTGCGTGGGTCTTCGCCTCTTCAAAACGAAGCAGATAATCCTTATCACCACCTTTTAGACCCTGAATGGTCAGGTCGTGAATATCAGCCTTTGTCGCAGCCGCACGAAGTTCTTCGGTCGTTACCCCTTCCGAAAAAGAAACTTCCACTTCGGTACCGCCAACGAAATCAATCGACCAGTTCATACCCATTGTGAAACCAGCAATAGCGACACCTATAGACAAACCTATTGCTAAAACCGTTGCCGGTATGTCGTAACGAAGGAAGTTAAAATTAAAATGGTGAACTTTTTTTGCCTTTTCGCCACCCAACCAAGCAAGAATGCGACTGGTATCCGTTTGGCGAGATAAAGCCCAGTCAAAAAACACGTGCGAACAATAGAGGGATGTCCAAAGAGACAATACCAGACCGATAGCAAGCGTCACAGCAAAACCACGGATTGGACCAGACGTGTTGGTACCTAACAAGACAAAAGAGGCAAGGAGGGCTGTGACGTGGGAATCCATAACCGTCCAAAACACTCGCTTAAATCCGTTGTCCAATGCCGAACGAGGTGACCTACCCGCCCGCAGTTCGTCACGAATACGTTCATTGATAAGTACGTTGGCGTCGACGGCCATTCCGAGTGACAAGACAAAACCCGCGATTCCTGGCAACGTCAGGGCAAATCCAAACATCGACATCGATGCCAAAAGGAATATAGCGTTCAGAATCAGCGCAAAACTGGCGATAGCGCCGGGACGCCTGTAATAAATCAACATAAACGCAAACACGAGAAACAATCCTACCGCCACACCCTTGATGCCAAGCTTACCCAGCTCTGGCCCGAGCGTAGCACCCACCTGGCGTTGTTCAAGAATTGTGATCGTTGCAGGCAGTGCACCAGATTTAAGAACCATACCTAGCTGGGTCGCTTCGTTGATCTTTGCCTGATAGTCCAGACCACCACCGAGAGTGATCATAGCGCTTCCGCCGCCAATCTTGCCGTTGATAACT
>CAMDGW010000088.1 GCA_945897695.1 Pseudobacteriovorax antillogorgiicola
TGACTTGGCTGGAGTCAGAAATCATACTTGACTCATATTGAATCACATCTTCAAAGGCGATTAGCCCAAATCGCACAGATGGAACCTTGCCTAAACCTTCGATAGAAATATTAGAAAGATTTGTAGCCAATTGTGAAAATGCGGCACTCACGCGAGCACTCTGGGGCTTCATGGATCCGCTAACGTCCATCACCAGAATAAAGTCGATGCTTGGTGCTTTTTTGAGACAAAGTCCATTGCCATCGTCTGCGATAAGATTATCTGATTTTCCGGGCACTGTGGGTTTGCATTTTGGATCCCCAGAGGCACATGGTTTTTTGGAATTTGGATTGGAGCCATTTCCGCTGAAATTACCTTGAGAGCAAGTCGCAATCAAGGTAACCAACACAGGTATCGAAATATGAAGAGCAAGCGTTCTCATTAACTACCCCTAAGTCATTCGTCACTAAATAATTCCATAATTCTACTGAAAAAATCTGAGCCTTCCTGTGGAGGTGTCCCAGAAGTATTAGGTTGCGGCGAGCTAGAATTTGTCTCCGAAGATGAGCTTGGGCCTATAAATCCGTTGTTAATTGGGTTGGATACGGGGACGCTGCTTGCGCCATTATTCCCAGTGCCTCCGACTGTGACTACGGTGGAGTTAGATGGCGCACTGTTTATTAAAGGAGGCGAATTCGGTTGGCTCGGTTCATTGGTGATAGGAGAGGGATTTCCCGAAGAATTTGTGCTGGGAGATCCGTTATCTCTACGATCAAAGCGCTCTTGCAGCATGGAGTCGGGCATGGCCTTCCACACAGGCGTGTGCGAGCCACCGGAGTTCATAACTGTAATTTGTTTTGTGTTATCGAGAATCTGTTGGATTGTCGATGATTTTCCGGATTGAATGGCTTGCATCCAAGACGACGTAAAGACTCCGCCGACGCTATCGCCGCCATCGAGCGATTCTTCGTTTGGCCTAGCTGCTGCTAGAACAAGTCCTTGTTCGAAAGGAAGTGACCCCCCAAATGAACCACTACTTTGACCCGAGATTCCACCCAGATCTCCAAAAAGTCCACTGCTAGGTTTTGTCGTGAGCCCTTTCAGAAATCCATCTAAAGAGAAACTAGCTCGATTATCAGCTAAGAACATGGCACCTGATCCAATGGCATTTTGACCGCTATAACAAGCGTCGATGACGGCTATGAACCGCTTAAATTTACCACCGCTTAGTCTACTTCCAAGGCTATTGGCAACCTCACGCAGTGTCATAGATCCATAGCCCTGAGTCGCTAACTCTCCAGTCTCTGCTCCGTGACCGCTAAAGTAGAAAAAAACCGTCGAATCAGGCGATAACTGCGAAGAAATTTGCTGTGCTTTGCTGAGGATTTGGTTTTTCGAGGCGTTATTTATCGCGGCAAGCTCATATCCAAGATCGTTTTCTTTGAACATTTTGGCCACATTGACGATATCTCGAGGGACTCCTTCAAGGTCATTAGGGGCGCCAACGAGCAAGGCAATATTTTTCGCATTTCTATTGGCGACCGTAAATTTGACCCGAGACTTACTTGCGTCTGGTTGCCGGCAGCTCGACAGTACAAGACTACATACAATCAGACCTGTCGTCGCAGCAATTGAGGTTTTGGAAAAACATGTTCGCAAGTCAGCCATGAATGCTCTCCGATAAGACTGCAAGGTGTCGGAAGTTTTCTGGCACGACTTTACAATGATTGATAGTGATTGCTAATCAGCTGAAATAAAAGAGAATATTTTACTTTAAGTGTCGCTTTTAAAATGTGCTTTTTAGGCAACAGCTTTTTAGGCAACAGAGCAGCCCGTCGCAGGCCCAGGCGAAACCTTTGCTTCAAACACGAAATTAGCAATGGTTGCGAAAATAACGGATTAGCACCTATTGCGTCGGTTTTTGATTTGTTAGCTGATGGGAAATTATTTTTTATTTGGAGGGATTATATGTTTGATGCACGGGACAATCATATAAACATACAAATACTGATCTGTGTGGTGGCACTCGATACGGCCTCGAGAGAAATCTCCTTGTGGGAAATCGTAAACATATCGGCAGGAACCTTGTTTGCCTGGTGGCATTGAGCCAGAGGTCACAAAATTTCCAACATTCATTTCGAAGCCGCGCCCACTATTAATAGTCCAGGCCTCCGGCTCTTCTTTTTTTTCTTCGGGTTTAGGAGGTGCAGGGGCTTCACCATGTCCACCGCCATGTCCACCGCTATGTTCACTCTCTTCTTTTTTCTCTTCGTGGCCGTCCCCGTGACCGCCGCCGTGGGCATCACCATGGCCTGAGCTTTCTTTTTTAGGTTCAGGTGGCGGTGGTTCTTCTTTCTTTGGCTGTGCAATGGGACTATCGTCATCGGGGAAGCGAATCAGCCAAGGCTTATTACTGAAGGTATTGAGCGTGATTTTGCGAGGTGATCCGTCTGCTCTTGCAAGTGATGCGACGCAACTTTTGAAAAAAACAGGAGTACTGTTCTCTTTGTGAAACTCAGCTGTGGGTGGCAAAACTTTCGCAACGACGTAAGGCGTTTGCCAGGTGATCGGTGTTCCAAAATCTTCGGGTGATGTCTTGATAGTCCAGGCTATCGTCCCTTTTTCTTTATCGATATCTTCAAGATACCATTTGATCTTTGTCGGCTTGCATACCAATTGATCTGGTTTTTGTGGATCCATGGTCACGGTAAAGCATTGATCTTTGGGGGGCGAGATTTTAATCCAGCCAAATAATTGGCCAGGCTTCTTAGTAGTGACAGCCTCGCCAGTTAACAGTGATCGATCAATTTCTATCATTGATCCAGGCTTTGGAAAAATATGTGCACTTAGCAAATCCATACGCTTAGATAACGGCGCATTGGGCGGTATCAGACCAGTGGCAAGTAACAGTCCTTTTAGACGGCCGTTCATAATCAGTTGCCTGATGAGTCGTTGTTTGATTTTAGTGTTTCAGCTTTTGCTGCCATGTCAAACTTCATAGCATTGAGCTCCTTGGATCCTTCAATGGTGTAGAAGATACTTTTTCCATCTGGATGCCATGCAGGCCAGCGCTCAGCAGTATGCTGAGTTGCTGTCAGAAATGAAGCTTTGGTGCCTGGAGACGTGATTTTGATGTCATAGTCGGACGCTTTATTTCCCACCATGCGTCCCCCCGCATAAACCAGCATATTTTTTTCTGGGTGCCACTGTGGGTCTCGTCCCCAATCAAGAAACTCGGGAGCTGCGCCATTGGCACTTGTGAAAATTTTGCCCGAACGCGTGGCCCAAGCAGCCGTCGAGCCGTCCGGTGAGATGTCAAATGATTCAATTCCAGACTCATCATCTTTAAGTTTCTGCATTGCAAAACCGCCTTCCGTGACGAAGGTTGCGCCTTTTTGTGCCATGACCCATTTTCCGGTATCTTTGCGTTGCGCTGTTTGCCAGAAAGCAAGCCGGTTATCGGGGAAAAGAAGTTTTTTGCTTTTGATGCCCTTTTCATGCATCAGCATGAGACGATTATCTCGCGGATCAAATGTAAGAAGCCCGCTTGATCCATTGAACGTCTCCATCTCGATATTTTTGTTAAGTACGACGTCCCATGCCCTAATTTTGCTGATCGTTTTACCTGCATCGGTGGTCAATTCACGGTAAAAAAGTCGATTCCCGTCTGGGGACCAAAAAAACGAAGGTCCTATATAGCGCCCACTCGGCTCAGAAATTTTTCCGTTCTTTGTGTTTAGGATCCTTATGCCCGGCTTACCGTCGGGAATGTAGGCGATCTGACGCGCGTCGATGTTTGGCGTGATGTGGGATAGGCCCGTGTCCAGCCTCATCCAATTTTTGGTTTCCGGTAAAATTTGAAGTGAATTGACCTCGGCATTCGATGCAGCAAATAGCGCTGAGCTAAAAAATACAGCAGTGCCCCAAAAACACAGTTTGGAGATGAAGGGTCCAGTCATGGGAGAGTCCCCGCAAGTAGTCTTAAAGTGAGATAATTTTACTTCCAATGTCATTATAACAGCTTTTGGGGGCTCAATCACGCCTATGATTTTAGATGGTTAGGCGGCATGGTGGGGTTTCACTAAGGAAATTCGGTAAAATTCCGTTAAGACGGGTGACGGGGAGGTCTGTATGCGATTGTACGGAATCATGATTTTGGCTTTGTTGGTATGGAGCCCAGAGCTTTACGCCAAGGAGGCCAACAAAAAGTCTGCCGCAGGCGGCGGGGGATCCCGCGAGCGCATCATCAGTCGTGAGGGTCGGGCGAAAGCAGGTTCGAAGACCAAGATCGACTTCGGTGATACAGATATTGGTGGTGCTGCAAAGACGCCCTATGGGTCAATGTTGACTAATACGAAGTCTAACAAGAACTTTGACATGGTGCCGATCAGAACCGATTGGCGTCCGGAGATGCTGCAGTCGGCGTCGTCCCTTGATGCTGGCCGTGCGCGATGATTTTTCAGTTTAAAGAGCAGTGATTTTTGACATGACGACATCGACTTTGTCGATGTCGGTTTTTTTTGTGTTGATGAATCGATCCGCCATATAGCCCCAGCGATCTGAAATATAGATGCTTGGCAGTTCCGGGTTTTTAAAGGCTTGCAGGACCTCGTTATTGGCCATGACAGCCCTTGTGGTTAGCTGATGCTCTTTTACAAAGCCGGCAGCGTCCTCTTTTGTGTCGTGGGCGAACACGAAATAAATGTCTGTATTGCTTTGGGCGTACTTTCTTGCGATCTGCTTGAATTCACCCATGAGGACCTGGCAAGGATCGCACCAGCTCGCTAAAAAAATAATGATGGCGGCTCGGCCTTTTTGCGGCTTGAATTCAGCGGCGCCCCCCGCAGTTCCGACAAGTTGGGCGGTAAAGCCAGGAAACTTAGTAATTTTGCCCGGATTATACTCCCGCTTTGGTCCCAGGGGTGGTGGAGGTGCGGCAGGCGCCTCCTCATGTCCCCCGCCATGCCCACCGCCGCCATGTGCATCAGCTTTTTTTTCTTTGCCATGCCCACCGCCTCCGTGTGCATCAGTTTTTTTTTCGCCGCCTTCGTTAGCAAGCGCAAGAGATGAGCAAAACATCAAAGTCGCGATGAGGGTGTAAAATGGCATGGTGGTGATATTCCTCTTGGTGTCCTATAATTAAGTTTATCATGAACCGTGGCTTGTGGTGTGATTATGGCAATAGATATCAAGAAAAAGTTGTTGGATGAGTGGACTTTTTCCTGGCCAATTATGAATGTATTGATTGGCGGCAGATCATCCATTGACCTGCCGGAGATCCAGATTTCTGGATTTGAAGAAGCAACCGCTTTTATCAAAAGCTATGGATATGATCCTGAAAAAATTCATGATGCTCGGCTCATGCACGCAGCCATTTGCGAGTCATTAAGTTTTATTGAGCGTTGGCTCATGCCAAAAGAGTGGAAAAATGGTCTTCAACCTCCCGATGAAGTGTTGATGTGTCATGATCCGCGAAATCTTTTGCTTTGGGCTTGTGATCGCAGTTCTGCTGCTATACAGCGGCGAATATGGAGCTGCGCTATTTTAAGGGTCATGCACACAATTGCACATATTGAGGGTGCCTTCAGATATTCGGACATTGATGTGGCACGTGATGAAATTATCGGACGGATTCAGTCTGTTGTGGCTTACGATGAGCGTGGTGATTCGTGGATTCAGTTCGACGATCAACGGATTAAATTACATAAACTTGAGTGGAAGATTCAAAAATCAAGAGACTCAGTCCTACTTAAGCTTTTGCATAAGCGGGCAAACGTCGCGGAAACAATTTACGATATGCTGGGCGTCCGTTTTATCGCTGAACATCAAAGTGATGTCATGCAAATTGTTAAGCTACTGCAGAAGAGTCACGTTATTAGTTTTCCAAATGCCATACCGTCTCGAAGCAGAAACTCGATAATGGATGCTGAGGCATTCCGTGTCTACGTTGAGCAATTGCGAACAGAATACATGATGGGAAAGATATCAAGTGAGGAATTTCAAATCCGTCTGGAGTCCCTTGAGCTTGAACCTGCCGAGGCGGATAAGGAAAATCTTCACAGCGGCTCTGATTATCGGGCGGTTCAGATGACCTGTCGTCAGCTCATTCGCACACCGCGCCCTCTAACGACGCTAAGAAAAAACCTACAGCACGAGCTTGAAAGGATGCCTGTTGGCAACGTATTCTCTCGTCACGTTGCAGAATTGATCAATGTCTTGAGAAATATTTCTCGACTATCTGGTGATGATGAGTTTTCTTTCTTCCCGTTTGAGATCCAGGTTATGGATAAGAAAGCTTGGGACATTAACACGACAGGTAAGGCATCGCATACGAAATACAAAAAATCTCAGCTTCGTGCTGCGCGACGTCGTGTTTTGAACGAGATTATTCCCTCGGCTTAACCTGGCTTGGTGCGGCAAGCCATCGCAGAATAGCTATGAGTGAAAAGCAATGAAGAAAATTTCGAATAAGTATTCCCGGGTGATAGGGCATTTTGTCTCATGACATGGTCATGGGTAAGTCTCGCCCCATGGAAACTGATGCACGAGAATGCTCCCTCTTTGTTGCAATCATATCAGGATTTTAAAGAGGGTGACAAAGTTGGTAAATCGTTACTTCTATTGCTTAAACTAGATTCATGATGATCTTTGCGTGTTCATTTTGAACGGGCTGAATGCTTAGACGCTGGCCTTTTTGAAGTAGCAAAAGATCTTTAAGTTCAGAACTTTTTCGAACTTCAGAAAGCGTTAAGGGCTTTGCAAATCGCTTCTTTGCTTTGACATCCACCATCACCCAAGGGTTTAAGCCTTTTTGGGCACTTTTTTCGTCGTAATACTGGCTCTTGGGATCCATGGCAGTATGGTCGGGGTACGATTCGCGCACAACCTCAGCCATCCCGATGATGGCGGGCTCGGCGCACGATGAATGGTAGAAAAATACTTGGTCACCAAGCTTGAATTCATCACGCATGAAATTTCGGGCTTGATAGTTACGAACTCCCTCCCAAGATCCGGTCTTTGCAGGGGCATTTTCTAGGTCGTCCCAGCTATAAGTGTCGGGCTCAGATTTCATCAGCCAAAATTTCATGGGTGCTCCACTCAGCTCTAAGGTTTAAACACAATACGCCGTCGGGGCGCCCTGACCAACGCTCAGACGGCGCATGGACTTGCTAATCTGCTGATAACGGCTTAAGACCTTCTCGCACGTCGCCATATTCAGTTAAAAAGCGATCTCGAATAAAGCATTTGATCGCCTCTGGATCAAGTGGATCCACCATTGGTGCCATGGCTCCGTCTTCGCGGTCCGTTGTCGACAGCTCTTGGATAAAATAGGCTCCGGCATTGTCGGGATATATTCTATGTCGGGCGTTAGGGCTATTGGTGACCAAGTAGGTGTACCCAAACTCCATCCAGTCACCTCCCGTGTAAAAAACTTCAATCCTGCGTTCATTTAGAGGGTTAGATACGTCGCCTTGGAAGTAATGGAAGATGCGGATGATGTTTGCATTTTCTTCCTTGGGAATGAGGTCATAATACTGGGGGAAGGCTGAAACCAGATTACCTCGAAACATCCAATTTTGGCTGACATCGTTGAGTTCAATGGCTTGAGCGGTCCCGTGTCCTGCTAAAATCGTCAGGAATATGATCAACAGTCTCATCTTTTTCATACGTTAGTTCTCCTAAAATAATCGTGTGTGATGGCTCGGGACCTTGATGTCCCTTCAGAAGGGAGATGAAATCGATTTGCTAGGAGACGTCAACGCGGGATTTGCAACTATGATGCGCCCCTAAAAGACGTTGACCCCGCCTCCCTTTCGGGTGGCGAGGTTAAGGTGCGGGGGTCTGTTCGACCTGTCTTGTTGTGAGGATAATCAGGAAGGTTTGTCTTGATGCCGTGTTATTAAGCAATGTCAGCACGAGATCTTTGAAGTGCCCTCTAAGTTACTTCTCGAACTCCTACATCGGATCGCTTTAAACCTCGGCCAGTGATGGGCCGTATCTCGCTGGAACTGCCTTGCAGCGCCAGTTTCATAGGAGGATTCGGCAAAGGACCAAATTTCTTTAGAATAATGTTTAATTTTATTTATTATAAACAATAAAATCAGCGGGTTAAAACTGCTTGGCGAACGCGGTTTGAGGGGGTATCGTGTTGGGTCAAAATGAAAAGTTTCCGATTTCAACCAGCAGGGCGGCCGTGATCACATCCCGTAACATTAGTAGCTCTCATCGCTTTTCACCTTGGATCTGGTGGTTGGCATGGAGGCAGCTTTCAATTCGCAAACAGGGCAGCGGTTTGTCTTTTATGACCGTCGTTTCGGTGGCGGGTGTTGCCATTGGTGTTGGTGCCCTGGTTGTTGTGCTTTCAGTTATGGGCGGTTTTGAAGCAAGTTTGCGCAAGAATATGCTGGAAGGTGAGCCCCATCTTGAGCTCATCTCTGCTCACAATGCACTCGCTGGCTTGAGTTTAAAAGAACATCCTCTGGATGAATTTAAGAAGCAGTTCTCCGGCGTTGATCAAATTGAGCCATTTATTTCTGCAGACGTTGTGCTTAAACGTCGTGGCTATGTAAACTCCGCGACCATTATTGGGGTTAGATCTGAATCGGAGGGCTCTAAGCTTTGGGCTTTTGATGGAGCCTTCTCGGACGGAGTCATGGCTGATTTGTTCAAGCTTCATAAGCCCATTGTTCCCCAGGCGCCCGGCGTGATTTTGAATCTTCCAGGCATTGCCCTGGGAAAGAGTTTAGCTTTGCAGATAGGTGCTGATGTTGGTGATGAAATCACGGTGTTAAGCCCCCAGGCGTCTTCAAGTTCGGCTCTTTCGGGCGGAACTCTTGCACGGCGGTATGTCGTCACCGGAATACTCAGTACAGGAAATTTTAATTATGACTCCAAGTGGGGGATTGTTTCCCTAGATGAAGCTCGCTACTTCATGCCTGATTATGATCCAACCCTGGCTGAAGACCAATATGTCACGGGCATTGCTTTGAAGGTTCCTAATCCAATGAATATGGAACCTTACCTAAAAAAGGCTAAAAAATGGTCAGATTTGACGGCGAAAACCTGGCAAATGACAAATAAGTCATTGCTCTTTGCACTCAAACTGGAGAAATTCACCATGGGTTCAATACTTATGTTGATCGTTTTGGTGGCTGCCTTTTCCATCAGTGGGACCATGATTATGACGGTCTTTCACAAACGGAGTCAAGTCCGATGTTGCTTGTTTGATGACGTCAACATCAATGGGCGATGTCTTCGCGAGCCCCCATGCCTGAAATCCCCATTCCT
>CAMDGW010000089.1 GCA_945897695.1 Pseudobacteriovorax antillogorgiicola
CGAAAGAAATCGGAACGGGTGGAAGCCAGCAACTTTTGCGCCTTTTTTGACCAAGTTCATGAACGTTCGTTTTTTTAAGAACAACGACCCGAGAGCATCGTACATAATGCGAATCTGTACGCCTCTGTCGAGAGCAGATTCCAAAGATGAAAATAACTGATCGGTTACCTCATCGGAGTGAATAATATAATATTCAAGATGAACAAACTTGTGGGCATTGTCGATGGCGAGTTTCATTTCGCTGAGCGCGATTTCCGGGTCGTCCATGATTTCAATTTTATTATTTTGAGTAGGGCGGTAATGGGAAGCTTTTCCTGCTATTCTGACGACCGTTGTCTCCTGCGGATAGAGTTTGTTTAGCGTTTCCATTGCCTCGCTGCTCAATTTAGAAGGGTCCACCTCGTGATGCCCCAAGCCGTCACTGATCTCAGCAGAGCGTTTTTGAGCCGTCTTAGCAAGGCGTTGACGACCAAACGTCAGGTACAACAGTGGTCCGAAGTAGGGGAATAAAATGACAGTAAACAGCCACGAAATTGTGCTTGCCGGCTCTCTGCGTTCAAGCAGAATTTTGGCGGCAAACCATCCAGAGGTGATACACCATGTGGCAAGGTAGAAAATATATTGTTTGGAAGTCATGACGATCTATTAATTTAGGCGATTTAACTCGTAGCCGTTTTGACGGCCTGTGCTCTCATAGGAGCCAGCACAATAATCAACTACCGGCCCGGTTGAGCGATGAGCGACACAAGATTCAAAAGTTGAAAAGCGTCCTACCGTTTTTACATCAATATTGACCACTCCTGTTTCGTTTGGTGAAAAGTCAAAAACAGAGAGGAGCACAAAGCGCCGATGACCAGCACTCCATGAAGCTTCGAGGCATGAATTGTGGACGAGCTTTAGATTGTTAAACTGGGAAATAGCAGTTGTGATAATCCCCTCTGCTTGAAGGCATTCGTCTTTTGTCGCAAAAGTGTTGTGCCCGTGAAAATCGAATGCCCCGAGGTTTATAGGTGTGGCGGCGTAGTACTTAATAAAGACATATGAACTTCTGAATGTGTCCAAAAAAACACGGGCGCCCTGAGCTTGCAAATATTGTTTAATACCGGCGAGGGCAGCTTGGTCAGCTGTAGCATCATAGAACTGTAAGGAGAGCTCATGCAAACTCTTCGTTGTGGTGCCAAAGCCGTCTACCTGAGAGATGTAGTGAAATGTACCCTCTTTGAAGCACTGGCTTGAAACAACCTTAAGTCCGGTTTCTTCCATAAATATAGTTTCCATTGCTGGGAGATTCGCAAGGCAATCACTCAGGTCGCGGTAACCAGATTCTGGATCCAAAACGAGGTTGCCACGGTTTATGGCGTGATTATGATTTGGGGTAGATCGCACCAAGAATGCGCCAATAGCTAATTCAACTCTGGGGATTTTTGGAGCATCGATGAACACGCTCGCGTCGAAGTAATTAGCGTAATTTGCGGCGCAATATGTTGAGGATACTTTGCCGTCACTTAAGTGAGCCACTTTATCTGCGAGTAATTTCACTTCATGCTCGCATTGTGCTGCGGTTTCGACGTGAAACTGCTTTGCATATTCAAATATTTCAGCTGAGGCATGTCCAGAGATCGCAAAGATGGCCCCAACTGTCAGGTGTTTCGTGATTCTGTTGTTCATCATAGGTAGAAGTCCTAATTGACGCAGTATTTCTGCATGCAAAGGGTTAAAAGAGTTAGGAGTGAAGAACTCTTGAACTAATATGGTTTGAGCCTTAGGAAATGTCAAACGTGTACTCTTAACGGCGTCATATAATATTTTGCAGGGATACGTCAGTTCAGAGTTCAATGGTAAAAGGCTTTGGAATGGCGCATAAATGCTCAAATGAAAAATGCCCGCAATCAAAGGACTGCGGGCATTTATTTTGTTAAAAATTGAGGATTACTCCCGTGTGCACTTTCCAGAGGCACCATAGACCCCAGGAGGCGTCTTGCAGACAAGTCCTTCCTGACAAGCCTTTGGAGGGTAGATGCTGTAGTTACATTCAGAGCCTTCGCCGCCTGCTGGCTTTTGGCATTTTCCAGCTGCGCCGTAGACGCCTGGAGGTGTTACGCAGGTTAATCCTCGCTTACATGCCTTGGCTGGGTAGATGCTGTAATTGCATTCTCCACCTTCTTTCGCACCCGTATCCTGACAGGTACCAGGTGCGCCTGATACTCCTGGAGGTGTTACGCAAGTAAGACCTTCCTGACAAGCCTTTGGAGGGTAGATGCTGTAGTTACATTCAGCCCCCAGATCACCGCTGTCTGGTTCACAGGTTCCAGGCGCTCCATAGACGCCTTCGGGGGTTACGCAGTGAAAACCCTCCTTACATGCCTTTGGCGGGTAAATACTATAGTTACACTCGCCTCCCTTTCCGCCTGCTTCAACGCTGGCGTCTCGCAAGCTTGCAGCTTCGTTACTTGTCTTACATGCTGAAAACATCGCTGTCCCAGCTAAAATGATACTTAAAAGAAGCCGCATCTTAAAATCTCCTAAAACATTGGTTAGTTTGGAGCACCCGGTAGTAAATTTTACTCGTTCGTCACGGGTGATTCCAATGCGTCAAAATCATGGCAGAAATTTTTTTGAAAAAAAGCGGGAGATAGCGCAGCGTGCTCTTACTCGGCAATTTCTGCTTAGTTGAATTGAAAAACACCAGCGATGAGATGGAAGTGTCCTGAGATTTAATGAGCTTTATTGGCGTTCGGATTACCATCATTGAACATCACCATTGACCCAAGCATCACTGGTGCGGGACATTGTCCGAGCATTCCTCCACTGCCAAGACGTATCCACTGATTCATGGGGTATTGGCCTTTAGCCAGTCCGCCATTATTAAAGAAAATCCCGACGCGTCCATTGTCGGAATCATCATTTGACCAGCCCATATCTTTTTTGAACTGACCTGCGTCTGCCACCCATACAGGGTAGAATCCTCGGCTTACTATGGATTTCGCAAGATAAATATCGATTCCGAATGGGAGTGAGCCAATAGATCCGCGTAACTGATATGAGCATGAGTCTGACGAGCAGTATTTTAAACCGTCCTTAGCATAAGATTCCCAGCCTTCTTTAACCAATGCTGGATTGGCATTCGGCATCGTTTTTTCAGGCTTGATTTGATCCATGGTCGCCTTTTCCAGTTGCCATTGATAGAGGAGACCGCTGCCCTGATTTAATTTAGAAAAAGCATCAACTGGGACATCAATAATGGAAGGAATATGGGCTGAATCACCGTAGAAGCCAACAGTTGTTCCAAGTTTAAGATCGATTTTCATAAAAAGAAGCCGCAAGAAAAAGTCGATATTACCCACCATGCCAACCTGGCCAGAAACACGGCGGCCGACATAGGATTCAACGTCTTTGTTAGAAAAGTTAACGGTCAGAAATCTCTTGATATCGAGATGAAGCGCCAGATCAGCGTTAGAAGCTGCAGGTATCGGCGCAAGCCATGAGCTGTCTTTTGCAATCAGTGATTTATACATCAATTGATTATTAGGGAGGTACTCATAGTCATAATGCACAGAGGAAACTTTTTTGAGCTCAGCGTCATGAGTTACCGGTATCTCTGATACCTCAGAATATTCGTCGTTACAGGTTGTCAAATATGCATAACGACCTGGCTGGCTTGGATTTTCGATTTCAATGGCTTGTTGTCCTGAGCAGGGAGCCTTATCAGCACTTGAAATTCGTGCTCCAAATTTCTCAACCCGCAATGAAATTCGGTCCGTATCATTTGGTGCTTGATTTGGATTCGAGCCGGTGAGAATTCCTTTTTCATCAAGTTCATCGATTTGGAGCGGTAACGGAAGCCAGGCTCGCTTTCCGGCAGAGACCTCTAGAGCAAATACTCTTAAATCTTTGCGCGCTTTTAGTGAGAGTTGGCTTATCTTGCTTGCAGATATGTATGCCGGGCAAGCGAGAAGGGCAGCCGATTGTGCAAGTGAACAAAGGGCTACCACGAAAAACTCCAAACTACGCTTCATGACATGACCCTCCTAGGCAAGCTTTGGGGGCATCGGCAAGGGCGTTGAACGAGTTTAAAAAAATAATGATCTAAGCAATAATTTCGGGTCGTTAGGGGTGTGGCGTCGCTCGTAAGAGTTTCTTGTTTTTAGCCACACGGCTCAAATGGTTAAAGTAGCTGAATTTATTACCATATAATGTTTACTTAAATCCCGGAGGGGCGGCCTGATAGCCCGAGACATCTCCTCGGGGGACTATAAATGATCCATAAAAACAGATAGATATACAAATCGATCAAATTTGTTTGATTTTTAATAAAAAATTATTTATTAATAAACCGTCATTAAATTTTTAAAAATTGTGCGGAGTTGTGTCTTATGAACATAAACTTGAAACAAGCATTGCATAAATTATTGATCGTGGTGGCTACCTTCTCTCCAGCAATAGGTTTCGCCGGGACTGTGACCGAGGATGCCATTATGCGCCGCGATGACTCAATCGATGCTCGCAATCGCCTTGTGGGTGCTCAGATGGCGCGTGAGAAAACTAAAGCTTCACTTGCCCAAGCAAAATTTGTCTACGATATGTACTTGCGCCTTGGAGAACGCAATACAGCATCTCGTTGGGAGATTTATGAAAAGCTGGTGGATTTGGTAAATTCGCAGCTTGCCAACCGCGTGGCAGAGCATATGGTTACGGTAGCGGGTCTGGATGAGCAGATCGGTGAATTGCGTCGCACCTGGCGACAGGGCTCCTCGCCCGTGAATCTTGCTCAATTAGCTAGGCTCATGGTGGAAAAAAGAGAATCTTCGTTAACTGTAGCTGAAGGAGTATCAGCTGATTACCGCCAACTGTCAGATGCTCGGAAGGCTATGTATGAAATTCAAGAAGAGTTGGCGAGAAGAAGGAGCATAAGCGAAGAAGATCGGCACCTTGCCATGGTTCAAAAAAATCAGGCCTCAGCTGAGGCGATTATTTCCGCTTCAGAGCTTGAGATTGCAAAGGAGCATCTTGCCGAAGCCAGAAGAGACCTCGAAGATGTTGGTGGTGGGCAGTAAGCAGATCGTTTTCAATTCAATTTAGGCAAGGGTGGATTCCCGTGCTACTGATTGGAAAATAGGAGTTTTTCATATGCGTAGTTTAATTTTATCTTTGTCTTTCTTGGCGGCAGCTGTAGTGCTGGCGCCATCCCCAATGAACGCGGCTTGCAGAACAGTTTCAGATATTAGGATTGACTCGTCTGATGATGCTAAGAAGTTCGAGCACGTTTGCGAAGCTCAGAACGTTACAATATTTGCCGATGACGTCGATCGCGTTATTTTGCCAAATTTAGAGCGAGCGGGCCTATTGAATATTGATTCCCGTGGACTGCGTGCAGTGGCGCTTCCGGCTTTGAAACAGGTTCGAGATTTATACGTGCAGGGTTCTGGCATTGAGATGGCTGAGTTCCCATCGCTACAGGTCGTTCAGGGACGATTTGCTGTCTTGAGTCAGCCGATTAAATTCCTCAATCTCCCACAATTGACTCAAGTTGGTCGACTTATCATCCAAGGTTGCTCAAGTCTTGAGTTTATCTTCGCAGACAAGCTTCAGTCCATTGGATCCGTTGAGCTCAGCGCAAATAGAAGCCTTAGTCAAAATGTAGTGTCTGTGCTGGAGCACCTAAGTATTCTGACTCCAGAAGAGTACGCGCAGCGTCAGGCAGAGGCAGAAAAGATGAGGATTTATCGGCAGCAATTGATTCTCAATCGATCACAGCCTGCGCCTATTCGTCCAACGGGACACCCAACTCACTTTAGGGATTATATGACGGGTTACTATGCAGACTATCCTTCGCAATACCATGATTACTGGTATTCTTTAGGCCCCTGGGGCTTTTCGCTCTGGCATACTCTTTAAGCGAAGATGTTTTATTTTTAAACGGCCTCAGTCGCTAACGACGGGCCTGTTTTTTTTAAATTTCAACTCCGATTGTGCATAATCAAGGTGGATTTTGCCTCACTGATTAGGCGTGCTATCATTTTGAATGAGTTCGCAAATTGCGGGAGATTGCATCCTGTGACCAATGTGAAAATATCCGCCCATTTTGCGAGAATTTTCTAATTCAGTCACAAGACTAATCACGGTAGGTATGATCATGGACTCTTGTCCCTGGAATGGATTTGAACAAGCGACCATTAGTTTTTGTGAACAAAGGCTTTGTTCCTGGGTTGTAGAACCCGCAAATACGTGGTCCAATATTGGTTTTGTTCTGGTTGGATTATTTATCCTCTGGAAGGAGTTTCGGTCCCAGCGCCCTGACTTGGTGATGGTTGGAATCACGGCTGTGATTGTTGGCATCAACTCGTCTTTGTTTCATGCCACGGGTGCAAGATGGGGCGAAATCGTCGACGTCTCAGCCATGTATTTTATTAGCTCTCTGTTCATCGTCTTATCTGTTAAGAGGATTTGGAATTTATCGTCTACGACTATGATTAGTTGGTACGTGACGTTGGCATCATGTACATCGGCGGCTATGGTTCTTTTGGGTAGTAATGGAATCATCTTGTTTGGCTTACATATTACGGCGGCTGTTTTGTTAGAAGGTTATTTCTACAGAATTTCCACACATACGGCGAAATTCGTGAACCTAGCCTTTATGGCTCTATGTTTCGGCATTTCTTTCACAGCTTGGAAACTGGATATTTCTAAGGTTATCTGTGATCCGAACAATCATGTTTTTGGTGGTCACGCCTTGTGGCACTTTGGTAACGCCTTATGCCTATGGTTCTATTACCGCTATCAGACTCAGTTCAATAAAGGTTTAACATAATGTTTTCTGGGATGTTTTTCGGAATCCTGACGTGAACCTGTGCCGTCAGGGCTGATGGACAATGTCGCGTCGACGTGGTGTAATTTTAGATATGGCAGTTCTTTAACCTACTGCCATGCCAGGGTAGCAAAGCTTATCTCCTTGATAATGAGAGGGTGACTGATGTTGGTCAAAGCAGCTGGAGCGCGCATGGTGCTGAACTCAATGCTTTCAATTGCTGTCTGCGCCGCGATCATCGGTGGATGTAAGTCTAGGACTGATAAAGCGACTCGTTTGAAGGTTGTAAACGGTAAACCTATTGCTGACGACTCCATCCCCGCAGTCATTCAAATCCAAGTACAGGTTAAACCTAATGCGTTTGCCGGTTGTACGGCAACCTGGGTGAGCGATAGCACTGTGCTCACGGCTGCCCATTGTGTCATGGAAGCCGAAGGTAACGCCTCCAAAATATCCATCAGTCGTGGAACTGGTAAAGGTCTTAAATCAACCCGGTATTATGTGCACAAGTCTTATTTGAGTAATCAAACGTATGGTCGGGATATCGCGATTCTTGAATTCCCAAAAAAATCTTCAAGTGTCTTTATACCAATGGCTCTCACGCAAGCAAAACCGGGCGATGATTTGACCATCATTGGTTTCGGTAAATTTGACCATAAAATTGGGACAAGTGGTGGTCAGAAGCGAATTGGTACAAACAAGGTGCGCTCAATTGATTCCTATGGTCGGATTGAGTTTGAGGGCCTTGTCAGCCCAACAGACAAAACAGGTACCGGAGAAAATGTCACCAACTCCCAGGGAGATTCTGGTGGGCCAATGATCATCAACAACCGAGTTGTTGGTGTGTCAAGTAGCGTGGACGGCATTCCGACACCGCAAGGTAAGCTTCGCGGTTTCTATGAGAGTGTGCGAGAACCATCCATTGAAAGCTGGCTTGTGCAACTCGTTAAATCTGGCGTGTATATGATCGGCTTTACGCCTGGCACTGAAAACATGGATCCAGGTAAGCTCGATTCACCGCCCCCAAGTGGCGGCACCACCACTCCAGGTGGGACAAATACGCCATCAATCAGCACGGATTCATCGCTACAGGATTCCAGTATTCCTGATGCTCCTGGGCAGACGACCCCACCAACGCAGAGTCCACAGCCAAGCACCCCGCAAAATCCGCCATCCTCGCCTGGCAATTCCTCATCTTCTAATCTCGATTGTAACCGTGATTTTAGCAAAATCAGACAAGGCGGCAGCGGCGTTTGTCTTAATAGCTCATCGGGATACTGTTATCGATATGCAGGCGGAAATGTTCAGTATAATTCTGGGCGTATAGCTTGTTCGTCTAACAGCGGTGTTGGTTCAGCGGGATCTTCAACTCCGCAGGCCCCATCTCCAGGTAGTGGTTCGGGCAGCGGCTCCGTCCTCTACGACTGTAACTTGGATTACGGAAAGATCCGTTCTGGTGGTAGCGGTATTTGCCTTAACAGTTCGTCGGGAAATTGCTACCGCTTCAGCGGTGGTGATGTGCGTTATGGTGGTGGTTCTGTTTCGTGCCCTTGACTCATCGAATTCAAAAATAGCTCCTGCTGCTGGGGACATTGGTCTCCGGCAGTTTTTTTAAGGAGGGGACTAAATCGCTAATACTTTTGACAGTTTGGATAGCTAAGGTGTCAAAAAATCTGACGCCACTGTTGTATAAAACCCTGTAATTATTGATTTAAAATTTAGGAATGTAAATTGCTTATACTGAATGGTTGTAAGCCCGATATATCCAGCAATGTTTTGGGGGAAATGTCCCAATGATGAACTGCCATGCAAGAACGGTGAAATTAATCTCCATGGTGCTGACCATGGGAGCGTTATTTTCCTGTAAGTCGGAAGACCAAAACCTGAGCCGACTCAAGTGGGGCGTTCATCTTTCGGCGAGGAATGCCAATCTGCTGAACTTGTTGCCCAATGAATCGGTGGAAGTTTGTGCGGATAATCCGGAGTCAATTCCGGCTGCGCACGAAGCCATTCAGAAATGGTCCACTGTGATTGGTCGGTGGGGATATTTCAAAATTAAAGATTGCGGCCAAGGTGCAGATCTTCGGATCGACATGTATGGCTATGATGCAGCAGGGATGAATTATTTTTCGGCAAGGCCTGGTAAAATATATATCTCCACCACTTCTTCAGGAGATTTTCGCAAGGCGCTTATCTTACACGAGTACGGTCATAGTTACGGAATGTGCGACCAGTATAAAGATTCTGCGAGTGCAAACTGCTCAGATGACCGTTCTGAGCGCCAGGAAAACAATGAAGTTATGGGCGCCACGAACGCTAGCAAGCTTCAGTTGACTGCGGG
>CAMDGW010000090.1 GCA_945897695.1 Pseudobacteriovorax antillogorgiicola
TGCGCAAAGATATTGGCGCAGATCGCGTTCACCCCATATTTATACCGTAAGGTCGACATGACAAAGCCTAAGCAAAAAATATCGATCGCATATAGTCCAGACACCGACGACGCATTCATGATCCTAGCACTAAAAGACCGTCGCGTGCCCTGGGAAGACTTCGAATTCACGTTTACGGTTGGCGACATTCAGGAGCTCAACGAGGCTGCTCTTCACGGAACATATGACATTACCGCAATAAGTGTGGGCGCATATCCTAGACTTCGCGATCAATATTTAATGATGCCCGTTGGAGCTAGCGTTGGAGATGAGTTTGGTCCTGCGATTGTCACGTCTCCTTTGAGTACCATGAGGGTGGAGGATTTAGCTGGCAAAAGAATTGCTGTACCCGGCCTTAACACCTCTGCTCACATTGCTGCGCAAACCTTATTTGGACCGTTTGAAGCCGTGCCGATGTATTTTATGACAATTAAAGATGCTGTTCTTCGCGGTGACGTTGACGGCGGAATTCTAATCCACGAACTACAACTTGACCCGTCGTCCGCAGGACTTCGTAAAATCAATGATCTTGGACGCCTCTGGCATGACCGTTTTAAACTACCACTTCCCCTGGGAGCTAATGCTATTAGCAAAAGCCTCGACGCGAATACTGCCTCACGTCTGAACCGCATTTACCGTCGGAGCATTGAATTTGGCCTGGAGAACCGAAAAGAAACTATTGCTTCTGCCGTACGCTCAGCTGCCGCCAAGGATGCACTAAATGAGGAAATGGGCGATCGCTACATCTACATGTATGTGAACGCACGTAGCCTCGATTTTCAAAATGATGTCCTCATGGGTATCCGAACATTATTTGACCGGGGCGCAAGTCTTGGGCTTTTTGAGCCCATCGATCTTGACAGCCATCTTGTAAACTGACCGCTTGGGGGAAGATCGATATGATGCGCGAAATCGCTTTAAAAGTTGAGCAAGGTAATCGGATCAATGAAAAAGATGCCTTATGGCTATACCAGCACGCCCCACTTAATGAGCTCGGGCGACTTGCCAACCGAATAAACCTTCGCAAAAACGGTAAAGCGGTTTTTTATAATATCAATCGCCACATTAACCCCACAAATATTTGTGCGCTTTCCTGTAAATTTTGCGCCTACAGCAAAAAAATTGGTGAAGAGGGAAGCTACGCTTACGAAATCGACGAAATGATCACCAAAGCAGGCGAAGCCGTTGCTCAAGGGGCAACGGAATTACACATGGTTGGGGGGTTGCATCCTCGCTGGAATTTCCAGCGGTACGTTGACATGATTGCGGCCATGCACAAAGCATATCCAGACGTCCATCTAAAGGCTTTCACCGCTGTAGAACTAGATTGGATGGCCCGCAAAGCGCGTAAAACCATTCCAGAGGTCATGACAGATTTACGGTCCGCAGGACTCGGATCATTCCCCGGGGGTGGAGCCGAAATTTTCCATCCCGAAATTCGCGACCAAATTTGTGACACAAAAGTTTCTGGTGACCAATGGATTGACACTCACCGCACGGCTCACACACTTGGCATGCGAAGTAACTGCACGATGCTTTACGGGCACATTGAATCCTACGAACACCGCGTCGATCACATGCGACGCCTCAGAGAACTACAAGATGAGACGTCCGGGTTTAATGTCTTTATACCCCTGGCATTCCAACCATTTCAAAATGAGATGGGTGTTAACAGATATACTTTTGGAGCTGATGATTTACGAACTATCGCTGTTGCTCGGATCTATCTAGACAATTTTCGCCACATCAAAAGCTACTGGGTGATGCTGGGTCAAGATGTTGCTCAACTTGCATTACAATTTGGTGCCAATGATCTTGATGGTACGGTACTTGAGGAAAAAATTTCTCGCGCTGCGGGAGGCCGAGCCGGCATGGTTATGACCCGCTCAAACCTGGAGAATCTCATTCGCCGTAGCGGTAGAATCCCAGTGGAACGTACGACACTCTATCAACCTGTTCATGAAAATGATCGTCGCCACATGACAGCGGTGTCAAATGAGTCCGCCAGCGATGACATTATCGAGTGCCTTCAGGCACTGGAAACCGGAGGAACACTGGCACCGTCCAATCTTTGGAGAGTTGCGCAGGAAGCTCCGCTACACCTTGTAACGAAAGCTTTAGACGCCTCCGGAAAATTATTTAGTCAAGGACAATCATTGACTGCGTGTCTAACTATCAAGATGGACATGACAACAACCCCGGAGACTGCAGCCAATCAAGTTCGCAAATTAGATTCTGAATCAAAGAAAATCCAGAATGGAGACGCCTCGGTTCTTAATCTAGATGCAAGTGCAGTCACTGGTGCGCTAGATCTGACACCGATCATCGAATCATGTCTCGCGGCAGCACCTCGAGCCCAAATAGTGCTTCACGGGATAAAGTCAGTCGTCGTGACTGCCGAAGCAGCTGGTCTAAAACCAACGGAGTACCTGGCAAGACTTCGGGCATCTGGATTAAACACCCTGGAGGAATCCTCCGCTGATTGCAGTATGGATTCCGAACAAAAATGGATGGTGTTTCATTGCGCACAGTCAGCTGACATTGCAGTGCTGCCACTTATCAGCATTCGCGGTATCGGAAGCTCTCTTGATTGGTCCACCTGGGCAGACGACATCACCGAGCTACGAAGCCGTCTGGTGCAAGACAAAACTCTCTTCGCAGTCAACCTGCTAGTCAAAGCCGACGCGCTTGTGATGCCCAGCGAGTACTTAAAGGCCTTGGCTTTAACCCGGCTATGCTTGCCAACATCATTACAAATTTGGACTCCGGTTTTGGGCATCCCTGTTTTAGCTCCGCAGCGGGGGCTCGGAGCCGACAATAGCCACCACCCCTCGATGAAGCTGGTGTCTACACTCTCATCATTTGGAAGCTCAAGTCTAGGTTTGGTTTCCACCAGCGAGCTGAGTGTAGAGCGCCTCATGGAGGATGTTCGAGCGTCTGGAGTCGGCCCACGCTTGACCTGTGCACGCCAAAATGAGATCAATCTTGACACCAATATTGCTGACAAACTTTCAACACTTCGTCATGTACCCAATCTGATAGCCGTTAGTTGAGTTATTTAAGACCCGTAGTAAACTATAGAGAAGGTTTTCGCTTAGCTTACAGGGAGAGTAAGGCGCATGCAGCAGGACAACCAGCTTCCTCCAGATCCCAAAGGTAGTTTCACCATGGGCCTTGCCCATGATGCCTCTGCGTTGCCGCCTTTTGATAGCGACATGATTGAGATTGAGAAGAAGTTAAGCCGCAAATTTGGTCGTGGCGTTTTCCAAGGCGAATGGACAACCGGCCAAATCGTTGCAGTTATTTTTGTAGGGTCTTTTATTGCCGGCGTTCTATTCACGTCTTCAATCCTGTCCGGGATTATTGAAATTCACCCCTCAGCAATAAAAGCCTTTTTCAAGTCACTCTTTGGGAAAGGCTAACTAAGGTCACACTAAATGAAATTACTGATAGACCTACTCAACTTTATACAACCCTACGGCACATACAGCTATTTTGTGATTTTAGGGGTGCTGCTAGCCTGCGGCTTCGGACTTCCGCTTCCGGAAGATATTACATTGGTCACTGCTGGAATTCTTGCTTCGCGCAATATAATTGACTTCAACATGACCGTGTTGCTGTGTATGTTTGGCGTCCTTCTGGGTGACGGCATAATTTTCTTTCTGGGCAGCCACTATGGGACAAAGCTAAGAGGAACCAAGTTTTTCGGGGTGATACTACCTGAGAAACGAGATGCCGCTGTTAAAAGTATTGTCCAAAAATATGGTGATAAAGTCATTTTTATGGCCAGATTCATGCCAGGGCTGAGAACCCCACTATTCTTTGCCACTGGCAGTTACCACGTCCCTTTTTGGAAGTTTCTTTTGCTGGATGGCTTCGCCGCACTGATTTCAGTTCCGCTTTGGGTTTATGTGGGCTTTCTTTTCGGCTCTAACTTGGAACATCTCGAGATCGTGATCAAGAGAGCTCAAAAGGGAATCTACGCTAGCTTAGCGGCTATCTTAATTTTATTCGTCACCGTTTACTTTGTCCGGAAACGCTATCTTCGCGTCCCCGAGTAGCCCCATGCGCAGCCGCTGATTCATAATAAAAAGAGGGTGGTTCGAAAACGAACCACCCTCTTAAATTGGAGGCTATCTCATGAAGCAGCGTTTAAATTAATAAGTTCGCAACTCCTGAAACGCTGAGCGAAAACTTAGTACGCGGCGCCGTAGCCAGGAGCGTAGCCTTGGCCACTGTAGCTGCTGCCGAACGAGCTGTTGTACTGATAGTAGTTATAACCAGCATAGTTGTATGTATTTGCGTAGTTATATCCGTAGTAGTAACCGTAGTTGTAGTATGCTGGGCTGTAAAATGACCAGTTATAGTTATTATGATTGCTATAGTTGTTATAGCTATTATAGTTGTAAGAGTAGCTTGTATTTCCATAGCCGCAGCTATTGCAGCGACGCCAGCGGCGCCATCCGCAGAAGCTTTCAGTAGAAGAAGTTTTGTCAAGTTCATCAACAGTAACTTCTGGAGTTTTAGCAGCTGCAAAAGCAGATGTTACAGTGTTAGCAGTTAGGTTCTGCGCGCTTGTTGTACGAAGTTCGGCCTTGTCATTGATTTCTTTTCCGTCTGCGCCAACTGGAACGCGAACGATAGCAACTGAAGGAAGTTCTGCCGCTTTAGCAATAGCAGCTTCTTCGCTGATTGCTGACTTCTTAGATTCCTGCATAGAACCGCATGATGCGAGCGCCAAAACGGTCGCTAAAGTAACTAAAATACGCATTGTAATCTCCATATCAAAAAAAATGATAAAACTGGCCAATAATTGGTCAAGTCGCGACTTTATTAGTCAACGCACTATGACATGTCAACTATGAAATTAATGATTTCTATTAATAAAAATAAAGTATTTAATTACAACCAGTTATAGACCCCAGTTGGAGCCTGAAATGAAACCTCTGCCTGAAGGGCCCGGCCAAGTTGGCGCAAGTAGGTGTCTCGCGCTATCTCCACGGCCCCCAAACCGCGTAAATGCTCCGTCATAAACTGAACTTCGAGCAGATCAATACCGCAGTCTTTAAGTCGTACCACGAGTGCCCACAAAGCAATTTTGGAGGCATCCGTTTCGCGGCTGAACATACTTTCAGCATTAAACACGCCCCCTTGCGATAGCCCATACAGACCACCTACCAAATTGGCTTTTGCGTCCCAGACTTCAACGCTGTGGCAGAAGCCTAACCGATGAAGGGCCGTGTAAGATTTCTTAATATCCTGCGAAATCCAAGTAGCCGGGCGATCGGCACACGCATCAACAACCCCGACGAAATCCCTGTTAAAGGTTACTTGAAACTTTTGTCGACGCGCCGTCCGACGAAGGGAATGGGAAACATGAAAGCCGTCAATTGGAATAACAGCCCTGGGGTCGGGATTAAACCATAATATCTCGCCCGAATCGGGATCTGGCATAGGAAAATAGCCGCCTCGATAGGCGGCTATGATCAACTCAGGACTTAATGATTCCTGGAATGGCATGAAATTTCACTCAGGCGTACCGGCTCTCGCCAATTCATAAAGCTCCGCAGTGCCACGATGGCCAGCCATTACGGAAATCATGTCAGGTGTGTGCTGCCAGACCACGATATTCAACTTGTCTCCTGCATAGGGACGGAAGCGTAAACCACGATAATCTGCCTCCGTGCCGCTGAACGGAAGATCAGTCATCTTGCCTGGAATCATAAAGTGGTGAAGGTGCTCGTTGTTTCGCTCAGGACTTATATAATTTACGGCAATAACCTTCATCACATCATAGTCAATAATGGAAACACCTTCAGGATTCCATCCTTTTAGTGGTCGAAGCACATTCGGCCTAAACGTCAATCCTGGAACATTGGCGACAAACTGCCTAACTTCCTCAAGATCGCTTGAAGGAAGATTTGTGCGACCCTCAGGGTCTTCTTCCAGTGCCAAAGCTTCATAACCGAGGTATTCGATCACATCAAATTTAGTAGCCGGCCGCGGCATGAACATATAAATCAATGAACCAAATAATCCCACCAAGATGACGGTCAATATAGCACGGCGTATCAGCGTGCCGCGGGATTCAGACCGCTCCGCTTCGGCTATTTCACTTGCCTCTTGGGTCTCACGGATCTGATCGTCCTGTGCAAAGTTTCGAAGCTTATGCTTCAAAGACTCCGGCCCACCCAGATCACCAAGCGAAGACTGAAATTTGCCGCGATTTTCTTGGAATGCTGCCACACTTGACTGCCTGCTTGCCAGCATCTCATTGAATTTTCCGCTGACTGAGGGAGGCAATTCACCATCTAGATATTCAGAAATATATCCGAAGAACAGATCTTCTCCGTGCATTTCACCCGTGTTTGTTGGCATGGATTTACCTTCCCTTACACTTTAACAGAATTAGTCGCCAAAAATTTCTGCGCTCCGGCGAGCAATAATCTGAATTTGGATTCATCGCAGCCTAGAATCTTGGCCGCGTCATTAAGCTCGAGTCCTGCTATTTCAATCATGAATAGAGCTGCACGCTGGTCTTCTCCGAGCGTTTTCATGCTCTGAAGAACAGGTGCCTTCCATTCGTGAAATTTTTCTGACTTGATCTTTTTCCAGGCCTTAACCGCGAAATTCATGAGCAATTTCTGAGGAGATGAGTCGGTACCCACCTTGGAAAAGTCTTCTATCAGGAGACGAAATGCCTCTTCGGTAAGCCTCTCGGCTCCCTCCCGGCTCACGGTCATGAGAGCCCCGAATCTGAAGACTAGGTCAGAACGCTCGTAATAGTCATTTGTGTATAGCTCAAGCTGCTTACCGCTAAACCCGTTGGTGAGGCTTTGCGCCATATCACCCTCCCAAAAATACCAGTCCAAAAACGAAGCGAAAGGTCACCTAAAAAAAAATACTTTTCTCTATTATACCAATTATTTGGGAGGTAAAACAAGCACCGACCCCCTACCCCCAACGTCCCCTAGACAAACGCGGGTAGCCATGCCACCCTGCTGCTTTGCGCACAAGGGGCTCCCACCCTCGGTATCAGGAAGGCTTTGTGAATGAACTTTAAGCACTGGCTCGTTATCATTCCTGCTCGACTTAAGTCAGAGCGTCTCCCAAGAAAACCTTTGGTTGACCTCGCAGGAAAACCTTTGATTGTCAGAGTCTATGAAAATTTGTCTCCATTAAAAGCAAAAGGCGCCAAGATCGTTGTCGCTGTTGATCACTCTGATACGGTCAAGACGTGTGAGACCCACAGCATTCCATTTGTAATGACAGCCGAAGATTTAGCGAGCGGAACTGATCGGTGCAACGCAGCCGCCCAGTCTTTCAATGAAGCCGAATTCATTCTCAACGTCCAAGGTGACGAACCCTTCATCAATACAGAAGATTTAATGCGACTCATGGAAAATATGCAGCAAACCGCTGCCCCCCTTGGAACGCTTGGCTATCGCAATAATGATTGGAGCCAGTTCATAGATCCAAACGTCGTCAAAATCGTGATGAGCGATGACGGTACAGCCATTTATTTTAGCCGGGCTCCAGTACCTTTTGATCGGGAGGTAAGCCGCCAAGGAACACAAACAGTCACCTTCTGGCAACATCTTGGAGTTTATGCTTACCAGCGATCCGCGTTGAGAGACTTTTGTAAGTTAAATCCGTCCATCTTGGAACAAACAGAAAAACTAGAGCAACTCAGGGCTGTGAGTGCAGGATGGAAGATCAAAGTGATTGAGGCGAGGTCGAAGTCTCTTGGCATAGACACGGCCGAGGATTTACATCAGGCGAGGAAGCTGCTCCATGGGTAACACGTTCGGAAAACTATTCCATGTGACAACATTTGGCGAAAGTCATGGACCGGGAGTTGGCGTCGTTATTGACGGACTGCCAGGTAGCTTCCCTCTGGATCTGGAATCCGTTCAGTTGGAGCTGGATCGCAGGCGCCCTGGTCAATCCGAGTTAACGACTTCACGCCAGGAATCTGACAAAGTCTCCTGCCTTAGTGGCTTAGAAAACGGGCGAACCCTGGGCGGACCTATCACTCTTTATGTAGCCAACATAGACAAGAAACCTCAAGACTACAACGATGTTAATTCCGTATTCAGGCCTGGCCACGCTGACTTCACCATGCTGACCAAGTACGGAGTCACAGCGCAAAGCGGCGGAGGTCGCGCAAGTGCACGAGAAACTATCGGTCGCGTAGCCGCCGGTGCAGTGGCCCGCCAGCTAATCAACGCATTAAACCCAGATGCCGCAATTATCGCTTGGGTGCATTCTGTCAAAGACATATCCGATTCAAAATCATTAGATGCCTCGGTGACGCGAGAGATGGTAGAGCAGTCTGAGGTTCGCTGTCCTGACTCTGATTCCTCACGGCGCATGGCCGCCCTAATTCGACAGATGAAAGCCGATGGTGACAGCGTCGGTGGAGTGATCCGCTGCGTGATTCGAGGAATTCCGGCTGGACTCGGGGAGCCTGTCTTTGACAAGCTAGAGGCTGATCTAGCCAAAGCCATGATGAGCCTACCAGCTTCGAAAGGATTTGAAATCGGAAGTGGTTTTTCAGGAACACACATGACCGGCAGTCAGCACAACGATCAAATGATAAAGAAAAATGGGAAAATCTGCACGAATACCAACCATGCCGGCGGCGTTGCTGGCGGGATCTCAAACGGCGAAATTATTGCCATAAACGTGGCATTTAAGCCAGTTTCCACAATTTTCAAGTCCCAAAGCACAGTTGACCGAGCAGGAAATGAAATTACATTTAAACTAGAGAGTGGACGTCATGATCCCTGTGTGCTGCCCCGGGCTGTCCCAATGGTGGAAGCCATGGCTGCAATGGTGATTGCTGATCACATGTTAAGGTGGAAATCGCTGCAGCCATTCATCAAATCCTAATTCGGGACTGTTTAGAATTTATGAATATCTACCCTGAAAATCAGGGAAAATTTAGAGGAGTATTTTTATGGGATTTTCGATAACGAGCTTTATGAAAGGTTTGATCATCTCAAGCGGGATTATTTGTGGAATGATGACGTCATCGACATCCCCCGCCTACTCACTTCCGTCAAATCAAGAAAAACC
>CAMDGW010000091.1 GCA_945897695.1 Pseudobacteriovorax antillogorgiicola
AAACCGACTATGACACTTTGCTGGTGCGCACTCTACTCCTTCATGCAAGTGGTGCTTGGCTAGATGCAATCAAGATATTTGACGTCATGCCACGGAGTGTAAGAAACGGATTACCGATTGGATTTGAACGGGTTCTTTTTCCGAGAAAATATGCGGAAATTGTAAAATTAAAAGCAGCTAAACTTGATGTGGATCCCGATTTCGTGTTTGCCCTAATGCGGCAGGAATCGGTCTTTGCAGCCGATGCAACGTCCCCTGTTGGGGCAACGGGGCTGATGCAGCTTATGCCGAGCACTGCGAAGCTCGAGGCTGGGAAGCTTTCGAGTGATTATGTTGACAGCGCTAGTCGCGAAGCAATTAGGCACGCTCTTTTAAAGGACTCGTCTCTACGCGATCCTGAATTAAACGTCACTTTGGGAGTTCATCATCTTTGGCGTTTGATGAAGATTTATAAATCACCTGTCTTTGCGCTAACGGCATATAATGCGAGTCCTGCCGCAACAGTCAAATGGCAGAAGACAATTGCAACTGATGACTTGCTGACATTCATCGAGAGAATCCCCTACAAAGAAACCAGGTCATACGTAAAACTTATTCTCAGAAATTATTTTTATTATAAGCGCTGGTACAACATCCCTGACGGAAAAAGCCAGATTCACATTGATACCGTAGTCGAAGAGCTGGTCAGACTTGCCAAGGCAAGTCAGGAGAAAAGTCCAGTTAATTCGTTTAAGTAACCTTAGCTCGCAGTTGCCCCTTTTTGATTATGGGGTGCGGCTGCGTCACAAGCCGGAAGTTTCAAACAGGTTTCATTGATCCGGGAAATTACTGGAAGTGTTGAAATGTCTACTTTAAACCGCTGAGCATTATAAATCTGTGGCACAAGGCAAAGGTCGGCAAGTGTAAGGGTGTCTCCCACACAATAAGTTTTTGCTGTCGACTTGAGAAGAGATTCGAGTTTACAAAGACCTGCGCCAATCCACTCGCTAGCCCACTTTGCTTGTTCTGCAGGGTCGCTACTGAATCTTCGAAGAACAGCGAGATTTTGTACCGGTTGAATTCCGCTGACGATCAGCTGACAAATTTGCCTAACCCGCATCCTATCCAACGAATTCTTCGGCAGAAGAGGCTTCTCTGGGTATTCCTCTTCAAGCCATTCCAAAATCGCCAGTGATTCTCCGAAGAAATTCCCATCGACTTCGAGAGCAGGAACATATCCCCCTGGATTTTTGTCTAAATACGCTGGATTGTTTTGCTCGCCATGGAGCAGATTTATCGGTGTATCCTCAAACTTTATTCCCTTGTGGTGCAAAGACCAGCGGACTCGCCAGGAACAGCTTGAACGCCAGTAATGATAAAGTGTCAGATTGTGTTTTGCGCTGTTGGTCATAGGGTGAATCCTTCCAATTTAACTGGAACCGTATCTCCAGTGGTCATCGAATTAAGGGCGCTCAAGGCGCGTACTGCAATGATTTCGACGCCTTCTGTAGCGGCTTTTCGTAGGGTTGCTGCGTATTCTGGATCAATAGTATCAGCTGGTGAAAATTGGCGACCTTCGGGTCGATTGACGAAGAAAACCATGACAGCTCGCTGGCCAGATTTAACGACGTCCATTAGTTCTTCAAGGTGCTTTCGCCCGCGCTCGGTAACCGCGTCGGGAAATAAAATACTTTCGCCCCGGAGTAACGTTGTATTCTTGATTTCAACGTAGCAAGCAGGCAGACCTTTGGCTTCCAGGAGTAGATCAATCCGACTATTTTTGCCGTATTTGACCTCACGGCGAACAGTTTCATAACCTGTTAAACCAGGGATTTTGCCCTGTGCAACTGCTTCCGCCACAATTTGATTGGGTCGCGCAGTGTTAATGCCGATGAATCCACTCTCAACTTCCGTAAACTCCCAGGTCCAGGCGAGCTTGCGTTTGGGATCATCAGAATGACTAACCCAGATGGTACAGCCCTCTTGATAACAGCTTTCCATGCTGCCGGTATTGGGGCAATGGGCTGTGACAATGGCGCCATCCGTGAGTTTTACATCGGCCAGAAAGCGTTTATAGCGTTTGAGAAGCGTGCCTTTATGCAAAGCTGTCGAAAAGTGCACCGTCTTCCCTTTCGATTTCTTTAATTTGTTCGATCGAGGCGAGTTTCATGCCGTACTTACGAAGCTTTTCGCTATAGACTTTATGGCGCTCCCGCAGTTGACGAATAGTTTGCCGGTAGGCCATGTGTATGACTTGTGTGCGGATACGGTAGCGCATTGGGCTTCCTGCCATTAAGTGAGCGACCTCTTCATCGGGCTGGAAAACTATAAAGTCTGTGTCTGGATAGCGCTCTGTTAGGTGTGTTAGCACAGAGTGAAAGCGAGTATAGACCAGTGCTTTAATGGTCTGGATGAGTGAATAGTAGCCGCCTTTTTTGTCAAGAGTCCCGGGAATCAGCGAGCCTAATGGTTTTACGGGGTCGATGATAAAGATCAATTTACAGTCGCGCTCAACAACGAGTTCTAGATTGCAGGTCTTCGTGATTTGGCCGTCGATAAACCACCGACCGCCAAGCTGCGCTGGCTCAAACACGAGAGGAAGAGCGCAAGAAGCATAGATAGCCTCGCTGATGGGAACATTGTTCCAGGGCTCACGCCCAAAAACTACGTGTTCAAACGAGTCCATATCAGTGCCACCAATATAAAGTTCTGTCTTAAGGGACTGAAAGTTATCCTCACTCCCGGAAACCTTTATACAATGGCGGATATAGTTTCGAAGGGATTCGCCTTTGAAAAAACCGGTCGGAATAGCTTTCAGTGTCTGCTTGATCCATCGCGACGGGTCAATGCCAGACCATGTAAAGCTTTCTCTGAGCAGACGAGCAATGATGCCAGTGCCAGCCAAATCAAAAACAGTACTGCTGGTGAAAGGCTCGATCAAATCCGACTTACCATGCATAGCCTTGATCACTTCGATGGTGGGTACCTTACCCGCTATGAGACAGCATCCAATACTTCCACTGGAAACTCCTGAATAAACATCGGCATCGCGTACTGTCCGGCCAGAGATGCAGCGTTCAAGAGCATGGGTGACGCCCAATTGGTAAAGAAAGCCTTCAAGACCTCCGCCACTCATGGCGATACCAATCTTAGGTTTTTTCTTGTCGTTAACGGTGAGAAGCCCATAGAGCCAGCGCAGGACCGTTGCCGTGTTGCGTGGCGCCACACAAACATCTTGAACGTGAACTCTTCCTAGCTGGAAAGCTCTCGCTGTTTGCGACTTGTGAGTGGAGCGTGCTTTTGCATCGTCCAGAATCGCAACCGAGCGACTCATTGGGAACATGAAATCAGGCCCCCAAAGTTCAGCGAAACTGGCGACATCTCTACGAATTTGTTCGAGGGCCAGTTCAGCTGGTTCAGCATCTTCACCCCGCTCATCATAAACCAGGAGGTCTACTGGATGCTGCCTTAGGTGTGGTGTGACGGCGTTAATATTAGTGAGTAGGTGCAGTCGCAAGGTCACGCCGGGCATCAAGTGGTGGGTAATCTCCCACCCTGGCCCAATTGCAGAACGATCATCAATGGGTTGGCCATTTAAGTGAACAATCGAGCGTGTTACGGTCTCGCTCTGGCTTGGGGATGCAAGGTAGACGACATGTTTAATCATCGGCTACCTGATGGGTCAGCGCTAAATTTTTTCAGTTGCTCTAGTAGCGAGGGTGCTCCAGTGTAACCGGTGATAGCCTGTTTCTTGCCTAAGTCTCCAGATGGCGGCAGCAACGTTAATGTCGGCAACCCGGGAAGTTCATAGCGCTGCTGGATGGCATCATTTTCATCATTGATTTCTGTCAGATCGAACTTCAGTGGGATCCAATTTTGATCAATTTCGGCCACGACATCAGGGTCGACAAATGTGGTGGCATCCATTTTCTTGCATGCTTCGCACCACTCAGCCCAAGCATCTACGAGAATTGGTTTGCCAGATTGGCCGGCTGCTTCGGTGGCTTCTTTTTCGGTATGATACCATTTGATTGTTTTGGCATCCGAGCTGCCTGCGCGTGTTAAAGCCTGGATTCCAAAAAACACTCCCAAGCCAAGTGAGAGGGTAGGAGCAAGGAAGACTGCTTTGCGGTGGTGAAGGCTCGTTCGAAAAATCACAAGAGCACTGAGGATAATGCCAGCAATCACGCCGAAGGCGCCGATGACGGTCCAGTATGGGCGAAGGGCTGTAAATACTCCGTAGAGAGGTATGCGCAGGAAATAAAGTGCTAAGCTAAACATAACCGATGCAAACACAAGTTTTGTCAAAATCTGCACCTGGAAACTGACCCGTATCTTGCTTATTTTTGCCGCGCTGGCGCCAAGGAAGACATAGGGCAATGCAAAACCAACACTATATGTGCCCAGCAGAGCTGCTGCCTCAAAAGGCTTCTGCCGACCAGCAGTGTAGGTAAGCAGAGCGGCTAGAATTGGACCGGTGCACGGAGAGGCCACAAGACCTGCACCTGCTCCCATAAGTAGTGCATTGAAGGCTCCGCCTTTTGATGAGCCAATTTGCCCGCCAATTTGCTGAAGCTTAGAAAAGTCACCAAAGCCTAACATGCTCATGCCGAGAAGAAACATGACAAAGCCAAAGCTAATGGACACGGCCGGATGAGCAATAAGGTTACCAAACAGAGCGCCACTCATGGCAGCGATTAATCCAAGAAGTGTATAGGTCGCTACAATCCCTAACGCATACATGATGGAGCTAGTTAGAGCGCGAGTTGTTTGGTGTGCGAGCAGTCTGATGGTAATCGGAATCATGGGAGCGACGCACGGTGTCAGGTTGGTCAGAAGACCGCCGACAAAGGCAATCAATAGGAGCATAGCAAGGCCCATGGAGCCCGATTTTACTCGTTTGGAAAGTTGTTCTTCAATTGACGGACCTCCTGAAGACTCATTGCTTGTTGAGTTTGTCGGAGCTGAATCTGTCGCATCGTTTCCGGACTTGTCTACAGGACCGATTGATGGGGCATTCGATTTATTTTGACTATTGGCCCCCTGAGAAGGGGAAAACGGCACGGTGATTTTCTCGGTATATGGGAAAAGGCAAATAACCTGGGTACATCCGACGTAAGTAAATTTTATAACGGCTTCGGAGGGTGACCCGTTGGTTTCAAATACAAGATTGAACGGACCGCCAGTATAAACGTTTACCTCTTTGCGGGAGATGGGGTCAAACTGCATGGAGGTGGCTGGTGCTGTTTTTGATTTAAGAGTCCAGCCTTCCGACACATCAATTTTTAATTTGTCCTCGTAGATCGTGAACTGCCGTTCGGTGCTAAGTGCCACTGTTACCGAAAGTTTCCCGGAATCCAGGTCAAATTCGTGGCCAGACAATGTCCAATGAATGACCTCCGCCGGACGAATATCAAGTTCAACCTTATCGCCACTGCCCCGGTTGGCGGCGTTGCCTTTTTCTAGCTGCTCTAGGACCGATGGGGCCTTAGGCTGCCCAGCAGCTGACGGCTCCCGGACAAAGAAAGCGGCTAGGGTCATCAGGGAGGGCAGAATGAGTGAGATTTTAGGTCTAAACATGCAGTATATTCCTGATAGAGCATTCATGTCAGGAGTTTAGGGCATTTTGACGAGACTTCATACATGAAAAATCAGGGTTGATCTAACTGCCAAAAATGTCAAAAAACTATTGACTTGAGGGCCGAATCGTCGGTAATAACCTCACTCTGATTTTTTAAAATCTATCAGTGTTTTATTGTTAATCGTTAAGCTTGAGAATGGATGAGACGAGTATGCACACCGCTCTGAAATGTGAAGTCAGAACTCGCCTGAAAAAAGGCGACGAAGTCAAAGTTATTGCAGGAAAAGACAAGGGTAAGACCGGCAAGATCCTCCGCATGATACGCAAGTACGATCGCGTGGTTGTTGATGGTGTGAACATCATGAAGCGTCACACTAAGCCAAGCTTGTCTAACCAGGACGGCGGAATTGTAGATAAGACCGTTGGCATCCATATCAGCAATGTTATGCTTATCGACCCGAAGTCAAAGAAGGCAACTCGCGTTGGCTTTAAGACAGAGGGTGGAAAAAAGGTTCGATTTGCTAAGGACTCGGGCACTATTATTGCCTGATCTTTAGTGTTTTCGGATAAATCTCCTTTCGTGTGTTTGGGGGCGCTGGGGTTTACCTTGGCGCTTCGGTTTTATTTAATCTGTTAAAAAAGCACCGGTTTGAACAAAAGAAAGCCCCAGAGCTGATTGTAGGTTCTGGGGCTTTCTTTTGTTTTTAGGGGCGTCTTACAGCATATCAGTAGGTTGCCACGACTGCGATTTCTGGGTCTTCGCTCGCTGCCATAGCGTCTTTTCCCGATGCAACGTGCAGAATTTCAACGACCGATAGGGACGCTAGAACCTGAGTTATAAACCAGCCGAAGTCTAGCTCAAACCATCGCATAGAAAATTTGGCCGACTTTGGAAACCGGTGATGGTTGTTTTGAAATCCTTCGCCAAAACAGGTCAAGGCAACCAGAGTGTTGTTTCGGGAGTCGTCACTCGTTTTGAAGTTACGGTATCCATGGGCATGTCCGAAGGCGTTGACCAGCCATCCCTGGATCGGATGACTCATCATACCTGCAAAGTAAGCATATCCTAGAAGCCAGGAGTTAAAGACCATCCCGCAAGTGAGCCACACTGCTGCATGAAGTGCATAGGGCAGGGCCCAAAGTCTCTTGCGGTTAAGGAGACTCACATCAAAGTCTAAGTCGCGGACGATATTTGTATATTCTGGCTTTTTCCGCATGAGGCCGCGAATTGTTAACTCGTACGACCTAAGTTGGCCGAGCATTGTTCCAAGGAGCCCCCAGCGCTTTGGACTATGAGGATCATTCATGGTATCTGAATACATGTGGTGCATGCGATGCATGCATGCCCAGGCCTTGAGATCAATCCCAGTAATCCAGCTACCACTGATCACAATGAATTTACGTAGCTTTGGGTGAATTCGAATCGATTCATGAGTAAAGCCGCGGTGATAGAACACCGAAATGTAGGTCATATTCAGGCAGTAGGTTCCCAGAAACACTGCTGTGCAAAGCCAGTAATAGTTGGTCATGGTTTTGTAGCCTCCACTTGTATTCGTGAACTATCTATATCTTCCTATGCCTTCGCCGGCAATTTCGCAAGTAGCGCAGTTTAGGTTGACAATTGTTTTACAATTGACCCAGGTAATTCTAAATAAATTTAATGAATTGCGCTACCATGCCTTGGTTACTTCAAAGCCAAAGCCCCAGGTCGTCCTCGTATCCTGAGAAAGCTTCTGAAAGCGAATGCTGGGCTGAAACTCGTATTCACCATAGAGAGCAGGAAGGCCCACCCCAAACTGGAGGTACTGCCAGGTGAAGGTCTGTTTGGAATTTAAGCGACTGTCAGATGATTTAACAGGAGCAGATTTTAATACTTTAATATTTCGCCAGTCGTAGCCATAGCCGAAGGTCATCGATGGTGAAATGTACCAATTCCAAATCAAGCCTTCTTCAATGGATAGTTTCCAATCAGTTTCTTCTAGTCTTGCCGACTTTGGCATCTGTGGCTGATGGTCGCTGTAGCTCATTCGCAACCCATGTCTTAGCCAGGCGCGATTAAAAGGCAAAGGTGAGTACGCATAACCGACAGCTTCTGGTTCAAAGCGTCGAAAATTTCGCGCTCCGTAATCCTTGCGTACGGACCACGCAATGTTAAGGCCAGCCGCATATCGCCAGTTACCAGCGCCATTGAGTGGATTCAACTGAACTTCATCCAGTAGCGACTGATCGGAGACCGAGTCATTGCTACGCTGAGAATTCGGGTCATCCGTTGGCTGAGAGGAAGGTAGATTGTTATTGATTTTAACCGTTCCGCCGCGATCATCCGCTCGGACTTCGATCGCTAGAAAAAAAGCAAGAGTCGTAAATATAAATTTAAAACGAGACATTAATTAATCCTTTACTCAGTCGCAGGATCCATCACGGGCAGCAGTTGGAAATCCGCTGGTTCCAAAATTTTTCTTAAAGGCGGAACAAAGATCAGTTTTCCATGATGCTGGTGCATTCATGACAAACGCTCGAAGAAATGCTCCCGCTATTTTGCCATCGCGCTCAAACACGGCCGCACGCGACAGGCCGCTGGTGTCTGCCTTAGCTGGAAGCAACGTCTCAGGCATCGCATCCATGGCCGCCTGACATTTTTTAAGAGAATTGATCGTCCCGAGGGCAAGGTCTTTTTTGGATAAAGATGATTTCAAAGCAGTATAAGTCTCGTAAAGTGAGCGAGCAAATAGAGAGCCAACGCAGTAAAAGTCACTTTTACAGGCCGCCGGATCCTCCGCGGAGAGATCTCCGAAAACAAACGTGGTTTTGACGAAATCTCGCTCATCGGCAAAAGCCGATATATCAATGGAAGCCCGCAGGATGTCTGATACGTCGGTAAAGGTCCAGCTAATGAAGTCAGCAAAACCTTCATTGAGGCCACTGATCGCCCATTCGTCATTCCATCGGTTCTTAGCGTCAAATTTGCCAGCGTAGAAACTGTAGTCAAAAATGAAATGACCAAACTCGTGGGTAATCACCTGAAAGTTTGCTGCCAGTGGAACCGATTCGATTGGTGAACGTTGGAACAATAAGAACTTTTTATCGGAGGGGCTAAAAGCCGCATTAAGCTTGATGCCAGCAGAGACGTCAGTGCCTTGACCCGAAAGTTTAATTTCTGGTTCGAAGAGCATGGTGTGCTCACCACCAGGAAGATTAGCCTGCATGTCCTCTGGCTTTAATCCGACTTTTTCTTCTAGGGACGAATAAATTTCATCCACCTGGTAGTACGCAGAAAGCATCGCAAGCGTTGAGTAGTCGAGCGCAGTTGCGGCACCAGATTTAACCTGGTATCGAAGTTCAGGGGACTCGCCACCTGAGAAGTTTTCGCTTGAAACGACAGAGCCGTTTATTTCTTTGATTGT
>CAMDGW010000092.1 GCA_945897695.1 Pseudobacteriovorax antillogorgiicola
CGCGTTCAATGAGCTCAATAAAAATATGGATTACTTTAATATGAAGCTCTTGTACACGGTCTGCAAAATGGCCGGCTGGTGTGGCGATGTGTATATCGGCCATCTCGCCCAGCATGCACTGGTCTTTTCCGGTTAGTGCAACAACCTTCATGCCAAGATTTTTCGCGGCCTGCACGGCTTTGACGACGTTCTTACTTGTCCCGCTCGTCGATATGGCGAGCAGTATGTCACCTGGTCGTCCGTGCGCTTCAAGGTAGCGACTGAAGATAAATTCATAACCGTAGTCATTGCCAACACATGCGATGTGACTTGGGTCAGAAATAGCGATAGCGGCATAAGCTGGCCTATCTTTGCGATAACGACCTGTTAATTCCTCTGCAAAGTGCATGGCGTCGCACATGCTTCCGCCGTTGCCGCAGGAGAATATTCGTCCTCTATCAGCCAGTGACTTAGCCATCAATCCGGCGCCCTGCTGGATTTGCTTTAACTTTTGGTCATCGCTGATGAGTGCCGAAAGTCCTGCCTGGGCCTCCTTCAGTGCGGTCAAAATTGGGTCAATTGATGGCATATGAATCTCCAAGGATTCTAGAGTTTTAAGTTTTGTGCCATGATTTCGTCCGGCCGTCCTATGCACTCGTAATGAAAGCCCAGGGCCTTGAGATTTTTAAAGCTCCATTGATTGCGAAGGTCAAAAACTATTTTTCCACGCATCAACATCCCAATCTTTTCAAAGTTTGGGCGCTTGTACTCGGGCCACTCTGTTACAAGAACCAGCGCGTCAGCATTTTTCACGGCATCGTAAGCGTTATCGACGTAGGTGAGTCCTTTTTTGCTGCCAATTTCCCGGCTGAAATTGTCTTGTCCTTTGGGGTCGTGTCCTATAACTGTGGCTCCAGCGTCCAGTAGGGTCTCTATAATTGTGATCGCGGGTGCTTCTCGAACATCGTCAGTGCCAGGCTTAAACGCGAGCCCCCAAATGGCAATCGTCTTGCCTTTCAAATTGCCGTGGAAGTGTCTAACCACTTTTGACGCGGCATGTTTTTTTTGGGATTCGTTAGCAGTTGTGACGCTCTTCAGGATTTCAAGAGATACACCGAATTGATCGCCGGTCTTAACCAGGGCTGCGACGTCCTTAGGAAAGCAACTGCCCCCGTAGCCTGGACCAGCCCAGAGAAACTTGCGGCCGATGCGCGCGTCAGATCCCATGCCGCGACGTACGTTGTCGATATCAGCTCCAACTTTTTCGCAAAGGCGTGCCAGCTCATTCATGAAGCTGATGCGGGTGGCCAGCATTGCGTTACTGCCATATTTGATGAGCTCCGAGGAGCGTCGATCCACGATGAAGAGTTTTGAAGGGTCGTCGATCACAAAAACTGTGTACAGCTCGCGGAGGAGTTCGGCGTCTTGTTCATTGGTGACCCCGGCCACTATGCGGTCAGGGTGCAGGAAGTCATTAACTGCTGCGCCCTCTTTGAGGAATTCTGGGTTAGAGCCGACCGTCACGCGGTATTTGGCGCCCCTGGCCTTCAGGGTGTCCTGGATAATATTATCCACCACGTCGCACGTACCCACTGGAACCGTGGATTTAACGATGACCAAGAGATTTCCCGAGCATTTATCGCCAATACTCTTGGCTACAGCTCTTACGTAGGAGAGATCTGCGCTGCCGTCCTCACCTTCAGGAGTTCCCACTGCAACAAAGGCCACATCTGCTCCCTTGAGGGATTCTTCGAGGTTGGTGGTGAAAAATAGTCGTTCGTGTTCAAGGTTTAATTGAATGAGAGGCTCAAGACCAGGTTCATAAATAGGGGAGCGGGACTCCTTCAGCATTTTCACTTTTTTTTCATCGAGGTCCACGCAGGTCACCGTGTGGCCAACTTCGGCCAAGCATGTGCCGGTAACTAGGCCTACATATCCGGTTCCAACCACTGAGATGCGCATGGCTAATGCTCCGTTCTTTCAGGTACTTTTGGACATTTGTGAGGGTATATCAAGGCGACTACCACTGCAAGTTGTGTCTGATCTGCTGGCAATTTTGCGATCAAAACCAGCACAGGGTAAAATAAGAGAGTATTAAAGGCCTTATTTTATTGTTCATTTTTTGGTTTGGTTGGGTGCACCATGTCAGATGATAAGACCATAATTGCGGACCCGGGTAGTACGGTGTTTCAGCCATCTAAGCGCAAAGTTGCGTCGCTCATACAATACAACGGCGCAAATCTAGGCAGAAGAATTCAGCTTTCGGATCAGAGAATTGTGGTAGGTCGAACGCCGGAATCTCATATTTTTGTAAACGAAGCCAGCGTTTCAAGACAGCATGCCGCAATTACGTCGACAGCGGCGGGATTTGAAATCGAAGATCTTGGTAGCTCAAATGGTACATTCATCAATGACGTTAAGGTTGCTGCCCGCAGCCTGTTAAAAGACGGCGACATGTTGCGTCTTGGCACCATTTTGTTCAGGTTTTTTGCCTCCGATAATGCCGAATCTATCTGGGCTGATAAAATTTATAGAATGGCTACGATTGATGCCGGTACAGATATTTTCAATAAAAAATATCTACTGGACTCACTCGATAGTGAGATGAAGTTTGCCCGCCAATACCAGCGTCCGTTAGCGATTATTTACTACGATCTAGATCACTTCAAAAAAGTAAATGACACACTTGGCCACAATGGTGGTGACGTTGTTTTGAGGGAAACTGCCGCCATCTGCAAAGCAGCTATTCGCAAAAATGATGTGATTGGCCGTTATGGAGGCGAGGAGTTTGTGATCGTTCTTCCGGACACGGATCAGAGAGTGGCTGCTGACTTGGCTGAGCGCCTTCGCATCGCGATCCAAAATCATATTTTTAAAATCGAAGTTGACGGTAAAGTGGTCGATCACCGCCAAACAATGAGTATGGGTGTTTCACAGCTAGCCCCTGACATGCAGACGATGGAGTCTTTCCTCGAGTCTGCTGATAAGAAATTATATTTTTCAAAACAAAACGGAAGAAACAAGGTTACCGTCTAAATTAGATAGGCCTGGGAGTCAAAGTGAATTCAAAATCCATAAAAAGTTTTGTTTTGGTGGCCCTGTCGACGTTAAGCATTTTGGGCTGCGTCAGCTCTATCGATAAGGGTTTTGATTTAAACGACGAAATTCATAGTGATGGTGATTACTATGACAAGTATCAGTCTGCTACGCGGGGGGGGGATCTGATTTCGAAGTTTGATATTCGCTACAGGATTCACGCCACGTATCTATCACCTGAGTTTCGTACTGCTTTAGTGAAACGGGTGCAAAAATTATATATGGAAGATGCCGCAGGCGCCTTTGAAGAGGCTTCATCGAAGGCTGGGTTTATTGTGACCGCGTATGGCCTTGAGCGAGAAACGACAGATCTTACGAATACGAGTCATTGGACTTTGATTTTTGAGACAAAGGACGGGCCCGTGCGGCCTGTGCTTGTGCGCAAGATCAACGATAAAATTAGGTGGAGAAACTTTTTTGAGACAATCTCCCCCTGGACGCAAGATTATCTTGTGGTGTTTGACCGCGCATCTGTTAATCCGGGGGCGTCAAATCTTGTGGAGAAACCCAGAACTAGACTCGTAATGGCTAATGGCGAGGGCAAAGTGCAGTTGGAGTGGTAATCCGAGCTTTTTTGAAGGAGTTTTCCATGGCGCGATTTCGATATAGCGATTTGGTTCTGGAGTTGGCTGAACTTTCGCAGGAAATCAAAGAAGACCTTCAGCAGCGTCTGCGTTATTTTCGCGCCAGCGCCTACAAAACCGATGCGGCAAAGCCTATCAACGAGCGAGTAGCTCAACTTCGTGCAATTTTTGACATTTTGGCAGAAGATGAGTTGCTCGAAGCCATGGCAGATCATGATGCCATCATGGAGCATGGCCCCCAAATGTTGGCAGCCGGAGAGTGCTCTGTTACGGCAAGAATCGGCGTGTTGATTTCTGGAATGGAACCCGCTCTGGCTAGTTTAGTTAGAAAACATGGTCGCAGTCAGAGTCAGGTGCGTGCACAAACAATCGACGCGCTACACCGTCACCGTTCGACGTTGATGAACATATGCCGTGAGGGTTCCCGATCCTGGGAAATCCTTCGTAGCCTATAACTGGGACACGTGTCATTTCTACTTAAAATTACTTTGGGTCAGTTGTTGATTGCGGCATTAGTGCTGCTTGTGCCGACAGCTCGTAACCTTGAATATGAATACGCATGGCTCGTTTCGATTTCACTCGTTGTCGTTGCTTCCCTAGTTTGTATGATCAATCCGCTAGGGTTGCGGAATAGTGCTGAAGCCATGACCTGGAAGTTTTTGAGCACACTTGCTTTGACGCCTTTCGTCATGCTCGTGCCTGGAATTCTTGCGTTTACTTCAGGTCAATGTCCATGCAGTCCTAATGGATTTTATTTTTGGATGCTTATTCTTGTAATCCCTGCCGCCTGGCTGGGCTTTGCCTTAATTGAAGCTACAGCTTGGAGTTTGGAAAGCGGTAGAAATCGATTGCGGTACCTGATCGCGGCATTGCCGATCAGCTCAATATTATTGTCTCTGGTCTGTTTATGGTTCATGCCACAAAAGCGTATCACAAGTTTTGCTTTGGGATTTATCCATGGTCCTATTTATGACAGGTTTATTGAGGTGGACGGTGGAATTTTACTGATAAGGTTAGGGCATGGAACACTGGGCTTACTGCTTGTGGCGTTGGCTGGCGGTCTTGTTTCAATTCGCTCGCGGTTATTTCAAGTTTTATTTGTCTTTGTCACCGCTATTTTTGCTGCAGGCTTTAGCTATCCAAGTCAAGGTCATGGACTGTGGGCACTGGAGCGACAGGTGCCAAAGGTTATAAAAATAGAAACCATCGAGCTGCGTTACGCGTCTGGTAAGCCCGGTGCAGACGAAAATGCAAGGCGGTTGGCGCTGGATGCAGTTTTTCACGTTCAGGAAATCAAGCAGTATCTGGGTATTCAGCTGACAAAACCTATTTTGATTTTTGCCTACCAGTCAGAGCGTGAAAAAAAACTTTTATTCGGCGGTGGTCAGACCGATGTCACAGATGTTTGGACGCCAACCATTCACATCCAACTTGAGGAGTCTCCTCATCCGACGCTTAGGCATGAGCTAGTTCATGCTGTGGCTAGTTTTACGAGTTGGCACAACCTGGGCTTTCATCCAAATATGGTCTTGACCGAAGGTCTGGCGATGGCGCTCGCTCCCACTGACTTCTCATTGACGTTTGATCAGCTTGCAGCCGGTTTGATCAAGAGTGGTCGCGCGGGAGATTTGGAGTCCCTGTTCCATCCTCTGGGATTTTGGAGTGAGGCAGGTGGTCGCTCCTATGCGGTTGCTGGATCTATTATTCGGTGGCTCAGTGCTCGCTTTGGACCAGCTGCGGTGCGAGCTCTATATAGCGGAACATCGCTTGAGGAGATTTGTGGCAAAAGTTCTGCTGAGCTCCTTGCGGAATGGAAGAAAGATATATTGTCACGCTACGCATCAGACGCAGAAATTCTCGTAGAGAGCCTCACGCGCGAGCCCGGGGTTTTGGCTGATTTGTGCCCGCATTCAATTGCAGATCTTGCGCGCAAGCGTTCAGATGGATGGTTTGTCAGGATACGGCAACCTATTGGTTGGGATCCGGAGTTATGGGCCGAGTGGCGCGCTCGACTGAATCCGATGGACCGAGAGGCGCGTCTGGACGCCGCGCGAAAATCTTTGAAGACTTTGTTTGACTCAAATAAGCACGACACAAGCGGGATTGGCGTCTGGATCGATGTGATGGAAAAGTTCAGGGTCTGGCCGCCAAAGGTGATTGAGGACATCGAAGCTGCAATTATTGAAAGTGATTTGCTTCTAATTTCTGCCAAGAGATTTGAGTCAGACGGGCTTTTAACGAAGCTCAATGATTACGTAAAAACACGTTCCGTTGGACCTGCGATTGCTCGTCAAGTTGAGGCGAGGATCGCCCTTAATTCCGTTGGTCAGCAGATTGATCAGGCGGCTTGGCGCAGGTACCTGGCGGGATGGGATTCTTTGCCGGTCCTGTCGGAGGAGCCAAGTTGGGTCGAATTATACTTACGCGGGCGGCGTGAGATGCATCCAGCGGAAGAATTGATAAACGTTTGGTCGTCATCGTTACCAAGCGGAACAGATTTTATCGAAATAAAAAAGGAATGGCTGAAAATGATTGGGCGATCGTATGGGCAAATCTCCCAGTTCGACCGCGCAGCAAGAGCGTTCGGAGAACTGGCTAGTATTTCGAATGGGGAAGCGGGGTTTCTGGCGTTAGAAAACAAAAGACGTATGGAGTTTTTGAAGGAGTACTCATCAAAATAGTTTAGGTTTGTGCTCACCGGCGAGCTAGGGGGCTTTTGCAAGTTGACGATGTGATTGCGCAATGTAAAACGAAGGTAGTCCGTCGATCTGTGGCCCCCGTGATATTGCCTCTCGGCGTGCGTTGCAAAAGGCGTCCGATTGTCGTCACCTCATTTTGATTGATCATTAAGCCCCCGTCGTCGTCGCAGGCGTAGACGCGGGTTTTCTGAGACTTTGGGTATTGGGCAAGTGCGACGGTGGTCGCCTTGTCGTTCACAAAGAAATCTTGAAGTGATATTTAACAGTCGATGTTAGGCGGATTTAGCGGACAGATTAACGTCACTAAACACGACGAGGATGACGTTGTATTGGCCTTACTCGCATAAATTTCGACCCTGGGACTGACAGCAATCTCAAAGTAACGTTCACCTACGTCGCGAGGCAAGTAGGACAACGCAAAATTGCGTTTACCTTCGCCCGCGCATACGCTGGCGAGGGACGTGTCGATCCCGAAATCAAAAAATCCTTTGGCGGCGTTTTAATCGCCAACCAACAATTTACCAGGGAATCAGCGATCACGGACATCTCATCAGGCACCGCTGACGTCGTTGGCCTATTCGGCTGTTGCAGCAGGGACTAGAGAAAACCCCTGCCTGGGGTCCAGCGCCAGTCTGGTGGCAATCTGTTGTGCTATGATGGGTGACGCCCCGACTCGACCAGAAAAAATATTGCTTAGTGCTGACGCCGGCAAACTAAGAAGCTTTGCGAATGCACGCAAGGAATAGCGGGGTTATCCGCTATTCGTTTGCTGAGCTCTTGCCTAAGTGTATCTAAAGATATTCATCGGAAAAGCACCTAGCGCTTAAGGACGCGGTCGATGATAAACACTGACCCGTTAGGTGACTCGAATGAACTAAGGACAGCAGCCCTTTGAACAAAAGGAGATGAAACTATCCCCTTATTGTCTCCATGGTTTGAATTAATATCAAGAGTGGGACCGAGAACCGTCGGAATCGTAATATAACCTTCAGTCGCACCAGATATTCTGTCAGGATTTGGACGAGATAAAACAGAAGCGAGTTCAGCTTTAGTTAATAAACTCGCAAGTGTTGATAGCTCAGGATCACGTTCGATAGCATCCATCAACGATTGTGATCTAGCAGAAGCCGCGGAAATGAAGTTGACCCAATTTAGTAGACACCCTTCTGATGCGGCTTTGGCCAGCAGTGTCAACCTTTCATACTCAGCTGTACTTCGATAACCAATTGATGAATGGCGACGTTCACGGTTGTAAAAGTTCAGGATGTAATCAGACACCGCTGTGATCGTTTGTCCTTTAGTCAACCAACTTTGACGGTGAATTAGCTCCTGTTTCAGAGTGGCAAATAAACTCTCTGCTACAGCATTGTCCCAACAATTTCCTTTGCGACTCATGTTCAACACGATCCCTGCTTCGGCCGCTATTTTGCTGAATTCGGCCGATGCGTGCTGACTTCCACGATTCGAGTGATGTAGGAGCCCTGCCGAAACATTGCGGTTCTCCAGAGCGTTATTGAAAGCCATGGTTACTAAGTCAGTTCTCAGATGGCCATCAATCGCATAGCCAACAATTCGGCGCGAATACACGTAAATAATGGCAGCAAGATATAGCCAGCCCATGGCAGTCCAAATGTAAGTGATGTCAGCTGCCCAGACACGATTTGGAGCAGAGACGGCCTGGATCGCCCGATTGAGCACATTGGCCGCCAACGGCTTGTTGTGCTTTGAATTTGTGGTGCGCCGGAACTTCCTTGGAGGATCGCCACGTAGGCCCTCCTCTTTCATCAAACGGGCAATGCGTTTCTTGCCCACGCTTAAATGCTCGGCCTTCAAATCCTTGTGAATTCTCGGTGAACCATGTGTTTTTCGGCTTTTCTTGTGTGATGCTCTGATGTGTACCCTTAGCCTCTCATCCATCTTTTTTCGCGCTGTTGGTGAACGCTTGAGCCATGCGTAAAATCCGCTTGGTTGGACATTCATGACCCGACATAACGCGGCCACCTGGAAGACGGCCTTCTCTGCTGCGATGAATTCAAATCTCACTCGCTTTCCTTGGCAAAGAAGGCCGTCGCCTTTTTTAATATTTCTCTCGCCATCGTCAGCATCCGCACCTGCTTGCGCAACAGCGCTAACTATTGTCGTTCCGCCGTGGTTAGCATGTCAGGTTGGTGGCCGCTATCCGCCGCATCTTGCTAGACCCGGGGACTGACCGTACCTCATGGCAATCCTAGATCCTTTGCAACCTTTTTGATACTTAGCCCCTGCTGTTTCACCAGCGCACTAGCCTCAGCCTTGAAGTCTTTTGAAAACCGTCGTCTTGACCTCATGTTTCACCCCATGGTGGAATATCATCTTGTTATACACTCCACAAAATCGGGGGAACTCCATATTTTTACTCGCATAAAATGGTTCGATAAAAACGAACTAAGCTGTATTTTTTATCGTATTTCATTGATGGGGTATGTCTGATACTCACCGCTTCATCAAGGTCAAGTGTCTTTATTATTTTTGGGATATGACCCAGTGAGGAATATCTA
>CAMDGW010000093.1 GCA_945897695.1 Pseudobacteriovorax antillogorgiicola
TTCTGTACGGGTGTTTCTGAAACTGGCGCGATCGCTCGCCCCGAGCTTAAGTCGCTGGGCTCGACCATATTCCAGGCTATTCCAAAGCCGAGCGTCAAGAGGCAAACTAAACCGATCAGGCCACATTTACCTCTTCAATCGCCTACTAAGGGCACCGATCCGAGCAATCCAGCAGTTGATCCATCTCTGACGATTGAACCATCAGTTAGAAGAAGCGAACCAAATTTGATACCAGAAATTATTGCCTTTGGCTCAAGCACTGGGGGCACTGAAATCCTTATTAGAATCCTAGATAAAATTCCTCAGCCATGTCCACCTGTAATCGTTGTTCAGCACATTGTTCCAGATTTTGCTGCGGATTTCGCCGCCCGCCTTGCCGAGAAGTCAGGACTGACTCTTGGCAAAATTCAGGATGGGGAGATTTTAAAACCAAATCATCTCTACATGGCACTAAATGACTACCACATTATGGTGAGAAAATCGGGAGGCGTGCTGCGACTAGGTATCAGCCATGCTGACCCCATCGCAAGCCATCGTCCCAGCGTGGACTTTCTTTTTAACTCATTAGCTCAACATCAAGTTCGAACCATGGCTGCGTTGCTGACGGGCATGGGCCGGGACGGAGCCGATGGAATGGCAAAGATCCATAGCCAGGGCGGATTCACAATAGCTCAAGACGAGTCATCATCAACAGTCTTTGGCATGCCAGGAGAGGCTATTAAACTTGGCGCTGTCGACTTTGTTGGTAACCCGCGGCAAATTCAGCTTAAGCTTCATGCCATAATCGGTGCAAAAAAATCTGCGGCCTAATCAATGCCCCCTTAAGCACCACCCTACTGATCGATTTCACACTAACTTAAACCGAAGCCACGGGCTGCTCAACAACCGTAATTTCCTTTTGTGGCAGCGACCATGTCACCCCAACTGGATACCCGGCGATGGTCGGAGGCAAAATGGTAACTTTCAACCCGCAACCTGAAAGCATCTGCTTAGCAAGATCGACGTGATACATCATTTCACGGGCTGGAGATTCGGGACTCTGGCCGATTTGCTTGGAAGGCAAAGAAAGGATGATGGTTGCTTGGTCCTTGAATCTCTTCTGCCTTACCACGAGCGGCAACGTTATGGATTTAAGATCAACTTCGGAGAGAAGACCTAAGTAAAGATGGAAAAATCCACTGACCAGAACCGCACCTGTCACAGGCGGATACATTTCCTCGGGGTTGCCGAGCTGCGGCAAAGTCTCAAACGTCATAGCCTGAAATTTATCATCTGCACCCACAAGCCGCTGGGCTGAAATCAGACACGCAGTCCAGTCGGAGGTCTTTTCGGACTTGTCACGAGTTGCTATTCCGTGCCACAAAGCAGCCAGTTTACCTGCTGCTTCACAATCATCTACCGCCTGCCTAGCCAACATTGCAGTATTAAGTGACTGGTCAAGAGTGATGGCCGTCAACTGATCAAGCTCTCGCATATCTTCATCTAATTTAGATAGCCCAGGAATTTTTCCTTTGCTTTCGACCAGATGACGGAAAAACTTTCTTGCAGCCATCTCACGATTGGTGCCTTGACTGAGGCCCTCTTTCCAACGCCCACAGAACGCATTCAATGCTTTAGCTTGCACTGCAAGACCACTGGAAGCCACGTCATAAATATTTTCACAAACCTCGCGCATCTGAGCCATCTGGCGAAGAAATGACGCGGTGGTATGCTGGAGCTGCTCCTGAAGACTGGCTAAATCGCTCATGCTAATGAGCTTGCCTTCGAGGTCTGATATCTCCATTTCGCGTTCCCGAAGTCGATTTGTGATGCTCTCAACACGGTCTCGCAAAAGACGCATTTGCTGAGCGCGCTGTTCATCTTTAGCGGCAACGATTGATTTTGCCGTTGCAATTATGTCGGACCATGCCATCGGACCATCTAAATTCTTTTTGTCAGTCACTATCTTTGCTGTCTGATGATCATGAACCCATGACTCCAAAGCCGACCGTTCGTTCTCGTCCATGCGATCTTTGGCAGAAACCTGGACCAGCGCAATAAAGATCAAAATACCAAGAGCTCCGTACAAAACCCAAAAGCTTTCTCGCTGCGCACGAAGGCCTAAACCAGTCAAGTTGGGGACGACTCTGTAAATCCAGCCATCCACATAAACTGGCAAGGCAAATCTCCCATCGGCCATCTTGCCCTCTTTCCACAACTGAGCTCCCCGGGAACCAAAACCATAGCTAACATCACGATTAGAAACCCTGGCTGCTAAATCTGGATACAGGGAAACCCAGGCCTGATCAAAAACAAGTTGGGCAGCGGCAAAAATCGTTCGACCGTCAAATTGCCTAGAGACAACAGAAACCAACACTGCATCATCTTGGTCATTAGTCTGCCAAAATACTGCGGGCTTTGCTGACTTAACCACCTTACACAATTCGTTAATTGGTTTGCCGCCCTGAGGAACCCTAGCAATCAAATTACAATCGGCGTCTAGTAGATCCAACTGAGAAACTTCGCCGGGACGAATGTGACTTTGGAGGGATTGCGAAACCGTATTGATGTTGCCAAGCGAAAAGTTTTGCTGAATCTGCGAGTCTGATAGTGCCCCCCAAGCTGCCGCACTGAGTCTTCCACGGGAATCTCCAACGGCAGTCGCAAACTCTGCGCGTATAGTGCCCAATCTTGAAATCTCGTCATTAAATCCACGATCCACCAACGTCATCGCACCGGTGAATACAAAGGCGATTGGCAGAAGCCTGATGGCACGCATCACGTGTCCCCCTTTACTGAAACCAGACGATGCACCGAGAAAGCGGCGCACGTATCATGTTTCAAACCGTCGTATAAGAATGAGGCTGTCTTAAATAAAAGTTTAAGGGATGATAAAACTAATGTCATCCTATAATTTTAATTAGTAGGTTGATTACGAGTTAGATTCTTGTACCAATTCAATGAGAAGACCACCCGTTGACTCAGGGTGTACAAATGCAATCAGAGTATTATGAGCGCCTGAGCGAGGCTCTTGATCCACCATCCTGACGCCCTTGAACTTCATGTGCTCCAGCGCTGCAGGAAGGTTGCTAACACTAACTGCAAAATGATGAATTCCCCCACCCTTTTTCTCCAGATACTTGGAGATTGGACCATCGGAAGTTCCTTCCTGGGGCGATACGATTTCTAGACGGGTCTGCGCGGGAGCTGGTGCGTTCGCTGCGAACATGGCCGTCAGTGTTTTCTGCTCAGATACAAGCTCGTCTCCCAAAGGTTGGAGACCAAGCACATCTTGCAAAAACCAGCGGCACTTTACCGGATCCTTAGCCGCCAGTCCCAAATGATTGACACCCAGTACTTTGAAAGATCCCACAGTACCTCCAGATACAAAAAACCACCCACAGCGCTATGCCGTGGGTAGTTATGGTATCAATCAATTAATAAATTCAGAAGAGTGATCTTTAACCTTCAACGCGGATTCCTGCACGCTCAAGAATATCTTTCAATTCCTTGCGCTGAGCAGGCTTAAGGCCCTTTGCATTACAAAGTTCGACCAAAGACTCACGGGCGTTCCCGGTGATGTTCATAAACTCCTTGTCTTGAAGCATCCGGAAACGGCTCATCATGCGCTCAAACACTTCATCGCGGTCGATGTCAGCGCCAGTGGACCATTTGCCTTTGCGCATAGCATTGGTTGCTAATGCCACCACACGGCTAAATCGTGCACCTTCTGTTCCAGAACGACGACTTTTGCCGGAACGGCCTTTTGCGCGAAGCTTTGCGAGAAGCTCATCGTAGGTAAAGGCAAAATTACTTTCAACTTCACGAAGACCCAGCGGGGTATCTTGTACGGACGACCAGATGATGTTGAGGGTATCGCCGGGGCGAAGCTCTACAGAAGCCATGTTAATTCTCCTCTGAATTCTTATAGGACATGAGATTTTTCAAGCGACGCGAGATTTACTAAGGCATTCTAAGGATGTCAAGCATATTTATCTAAAATTTGAGCAGTTTTTCCTCGCAATCCATGCAATTTCTTGCAACTATAAATAAATACTCACCTAATTGAGTGGGTCCGCCAGTTTTAAAGATAGTGAAATTATGCCATTACACCGCCCCCCATTGATCTGTAACCGCTTTGAAGTCGTGGTACTTATTTTATTGAGTTTTATCATTTCCACCCGTCTGATCTGGTTACAGATCGACGAACGTCCCCCATTGATTTCTGATGAGTTTTACGCCACTTCAACTGTCTTTAAACGCTCCCTGGCTCAATCATGCTCAAAAGGTTTGGATAGTAATTTCCCTTATTCACCTCGGACCGATGGGTATACACCCCTGGCCACTGGAACCTTCTCTCCAGGACTCGAAGCCCTTCTGTTGGCTGTTTGCCAGACTAAGCGCCTGACCATCGAAGGAGTTATGGACTTTGTCCCGATTATGATCGGTACGTCAGCCTTTCTAGTCGCCCTGACAGCGAGGTTGCTGACAAGCACCTGGGTGGGCGGATTTATCGCAGCCAGTGTCGTCTTGAGTCGTGGCTCGATACTTCAGGGGACCCACTTGGCGGCCACTCTTTCCATACAGCAAGTCATGGTGACGCTGACTATGCTCATGGCCTGCCTCTATATGAGAACGCGGGACGCTCGCTGGCTGCCGGCAACCTTTGTCGTGTGTTTTTTCGCCATCATGATGAGTCCGCTCTTTTCATTATCTGCTTGGATGCTATCGCTTATTTTATTGGCTCGTGCCCTAAACCATGCACTTCGCTCCCAATTCAGTGTACACAGGTTTCGTCTCCATCTTTTTAGCACGCTTTCTATGCTCCTGATCGTCCCTGTCTTGGTGCTAGTTCTCAGACAAATTATGCCCACCTCAACTTCGGCCATTTCAGCTGTGCTTAATCACTTCAGCCCAAAGGACGCGCCACTGAATGCGCTATTTGTGATAAACAGCTCCTTTGTCACATGGCTGAGCGAGCTACGAAAGCAGGACTTCCACTTCCACGCATCCTTGGCACTGATTGCTGTGGCAGCCACCTGGAAACGGCACTTGCCTCGAGGAAGCGGCTTCTGGGCGATGGCGGTAACCTTTCTCTCACTTGTCGCACTGCTTGTGGACGGCGCACTTCGCGCCTTTTATCTCGCTGGGGCAGAAAGTCCATGGGCACTAAACCTAAAACTAACAGGTGCCGTGGAGCCATTTGAGCCCCTGATCATTGGCAGTGCTGCGGCCTATTTCTGGTATGCAGTTCGGCTCGTGATGTTAGCCCTATTTCCCTCCTATAGCTCGCACCCTGTTGTGCATGATAGGATAAAGTAAACAGAGGGTTGGATGCCCTTTAACTGTGCCGTGAACCAACTAAAATGGACGTCTGAATGCTCACTACTTTTGCTTATCAGTTTTTAACTTTTTCTTTGGCTACCGCGATCACAAGCTCCTGCATCAAAAGTCGCCCTGTCAAAGAGCCCATCTCAGGGACAAAAAGAAAAGACGTCCCAGCAGAAGCAGAACCTCAATTAAAAACAATGGAATCACACCCCCAACCAGCTGCAACATCAATGACAAATGAATCGACGCCTGTAGCAGCCAAGAAAACACCGCCAAGCACTACAGACTGCGATACATCAGTGAAATTTAACGATGAAGAGCCGATTTTCCTGCCGGAAAGTAAAGTTTTTGTGACTCGCATTATGTCCCAATGCCTAGCCCCAGATGGCAAAGTTGGTCATCGCAAAAACGCGAGCTGGATGGTCATGGGATTTCCTTGTACCGGGGGCGAGGGGCGCATCGATTGGAAGGGAACCAATTACAATAAACCCAAAATGGTTTCATTCCTTCTGGAAACAAGCTGCCCCATGGCCCCCACAGATAAAACCAAGATTCAGAAGGAAGCGTTTGAGCGCCTCGGCATCTCAAAAGAAGCAAACCTGGTTGCCTTTAATCCATTTGTGATCCAATACTGGGAAATACCCAGTTACGGGGATGCCGACACCTCCTTTGCTGTCGATCTGAGGTCAAACAAAGGACTGGACGAAGGATGGGCTAACTTCATAAAACCGAAGCCTATGCGCATTTTTCTAGTTGGCCGAGAAAATGCTTGGGTACCGGGAAACTTTATGTATGCCGTTGAAGGCGACCTACAATGGGTAAATAAGAATAGATTTACTTTCAAAGTCGAAAAAGCCAGACTTCTTGGCACTGACGAGCTACTCAACGTTAAAACTCGATGTGAAGCTTTGAAACCACCTAGAGATTGTTCACGGGTGTTCTGATACCAACTGGGGATATTTTATGAGCCACTCGATCAATCCCTGGGGCAATCAGGCAACAAAACATTTTTTCTCTCTCACGCCCGAACACATACTAAGTGCTGTCGAGCGATTTGGCCTCCGATGTACGGGGCGATGTTTAGCATTGAACAGCATGGAAAATCGCGTTTATGAAGTCGAAATTGAAGTTGAAGACCCCAAAACCATAAAAACTCCTGCCGACCGTTTTGTGATCATCAAGTTTTATCGACCTGGTCGCTGGACCTGGGATCAGATCCAAGATGAGCATGACTTTTTATTGGACCTAGTTGAAGCAGACATTCCAGTGGTCGCACCCAAGCAAAGAGAGGACGGCCATTCGGTATTTTCAGACGACGAACTGGGACTCCTGTATGCAATTTTTCCAAAAGTTGGTGGGAGAAGCCCTGACGAGCTTGATGACGAGCAGTGCGAACGGGTTGGCCGCCTACTGGCTCGTCTCCATGCCATTGGCGCCCTTCACAACGCTGAGCATCGGGTGCGCCTTGATCCAGAAACCTACGGCGTAAATAATCTTAAATGGCTAATCGATAGCCAAACACTGCCCTCCGATTTGTCGACGCGATACCAGAAGGTGGTTGAGTCCATCTGCACGATTAGCTCACCCTGGTTTAGAAATGCTAAATATCAGCGCATCCACGGGGATTGCCACCTTGGAAACCTACTTTGGGGGGATCAGGGACCTTTTTGGGTTGATTTTGATGATATGGTTATCGGCCCGCCAGTTCAAGATCTTTGGCTTATAATTCCTGGTCGCGATGACTATGCGCAGCGCAAGTTACAACTTGTGTTAAATGGTTATGAAATGATGAAACCTTTTGATCGTCAGACACTCAAATTGATAGAGCCGCTGAGAGCACTCAGATTTGTCCATTTTTCTGCCTGGATTGGCAAACGCTGGGATGACCCAAGCTTTCAAAGAGCATTCCCGCAATACGGCACGCCTCGCTATTGGGCTGAGCAGGTCAGGGATCTTGAAGAGCAGCTACAATTAATATCGTAATTCTGCTATAACTACCGATCTCGACAACTTTAATGGATAACAGACTATGTCACGTTGCCCCTGCTGTTCTGGATTAGTTTTCGACGAATGCTGCGCACCTATTTTGGCAGGAACGCCTGCACCAAATCCGGAAGCTCTCGTCAGATCGAGATATACAGCTTTTGTTAAAAAGCAGCTTGATTTTGTTGAGCGCACCCATGCCTCAGAAGTCCGCGATGATTTCAATCGTGCGGAAGCGGAGCGACTGGCGGATGAATGCGAATGGGAGAGCCTGCGCATACACAGCTCAAAGCAATACGGAGATCTGGCAGAGGTTGAATTTATTGTGAGTTTTCGTAGGGAACAGAAAGCCATCAAGGGTGCAACAGCATCCAAATTTCGCAGAGAACAAGGGCAATGGGCTTACGTTGGCAGTAAACCAGCGCCGCATCTTGCCAATATGCGCACCACACCTAAAACAGGTCGAAATGACCTCTGCGATTGTAGTTCCGGCCGAAAATTTAAGAAATGCTGCGGAAATCCAGCAAAAGAAAACTCTCACAAATGAACCGAAATTTCAGATGTACGGCCTGTGGAAAGTGCTGTGTTGGCCAGCTTCCGCTGACCTGGAATGACGCTGAGGCCAACATTGACCTATTCCCTATTGGAATGGTCTGGACTCCGGTTCCAGCTTCCAGCAAAGACTTTAAGCTGGTGTCCCAGCTAGGAGCGACAGTCAGGCTACCTGATCGAAAAGAATTGGGGTTACTGATTGTTCCCACATCGTTTATTCCTGCCTCACAACCCTGTCCCGCACTTCAAGATAATAACTTGTGCGGCATTCATGACACCAAGCCAGCACGTTGTCGGACCATGCCGTTTTATCCTTATCGCGAGGAGCGTTTTCAGAGTGAAGTTCTAAGCGTCAAATCAGGCTGGGAGTGTGATACATCTGAAGCAGCCCCTGTGGTTTATTCAGATTTGAAAATCAATAATCGCGCCGACTTTGATGCAGAGCGCCAGCAATTACTGCAAGAAGTACCGCTGATACGGCGGTATGCCGAATACATGCTTAAATACACCCCGACGATTTTGACACAGCTGGCTTTAGCCAGCACGAAAACAAAGCCAAGCCACATAGTCACAAGTCTCTCGTCATTTTTGACTGCCACGAGGCACCCAAACGCTCAAAAATTGGCCGAGAAGCAATTGCCCATTTTAAGTCGCGCCGTGTCCCAGACTGAAAACAAGCCTGAACTTTCTGAATTTCATCGGCACTACGTGGCATGGGCCAAGGAAATGTCATTCCTGGCAAAAATCAAGCCGAAATCAGTAACCGAATTGTCTTGAAATAGCTGCAACCGGTCCGACTTAATTGCTTGAAACGATCGTCTGGCTGAAGCAAAGCAGAGCGAAGTACGGGGCGCTGTGATTTGCTATTTACACAGCAATATTAGGGGTTAAGAGAATTTAGACGACACGCGCAGAATCGCTTCTCCCCGTAAGTTCCCATAAAATC
>CAMDGW010000094.1 GCA_945897695.1 Pseudobacteriovorax antillogorgiicola
ATCTTGAAAGTTTTGTAAAGATGGAGCCCGCCTATGACATCCGGTTTTACCTTGCAGACATTCAGAATGCTCAAAAGAAATACATTCAGGCCTCTGCAAACTTCATCATCGTCGCGCAGCAAAAACCTAAAGACGGAAAGCATTTGAAAGAGGCTGCTTTTAATGCCGTGGAATCGATTTCAACTCTAGTATCTGTGACAAAATTTGCACCTGTACCACCACCAGCCCAGGCACCCAAAGCCCTGGATATACCGCGGATTCGCAAGCTATACGCTGATACGATGGACTTTTACGTCGGACTTCTTCCTGCTGAGGCCACCGGTCTACCCATGAGATTTAGCGCCGCTCAGATTTACTTCGACTACGGTCACTATCCAGAGGCAATTAAACGATTTGCTGACCTGGCGGATAAATACAGCGGAAGTAAACAAGGTCAGACCGCAGCGCGAACGATTATCGCCTACTTCAATGAGAAGGCCGACTGGAATAGCGTGGTGGCGTATGGTAAAAAGTTTCAGACAAATAAAAGCATCGTAGCCGACCTAAACATAAAAAAGTTTATCGATGATAGTCTAAGGGGCGCACTTTTCAATAGTGCTATGGCATCTGAGAAAGGTAATGATCATAGTAAAGCTGCCGATTCTTTTCTCGAATTCCAGAGATTATTTCCCCAGGATGCCAATGCCGATCGCGCTTTATTTAACGCCTCATTGAACCAATTCAGGGCAGGCAAGGTCGAAGACTCCATCGAGACACAAAAAAGGCTTTTGAGCACATATAACAAGTCTGTTCTTTGTCCCGATGTGATGGCCAGCATGGCCGAAACCTACGAGGCTATTGCTCAGTTTCAATTAGCCGCAGAGACATATCGCAAGTTTGCAGACTTTTACCCTAACGACAAGCGTGCTCCATTATCTTTGTATAACGCCGGGGTGCTGCTTCGGGGTGTTCAAAAAATGGATTTGGCGGCCAAGTCGTTTGCCGATCTTTACACTCGCTATCCGAATCATACCGCTGCAAATGATGCCATCTTGGAGAGTGCTCGAATCAAAGAGGCAAACGATGACTTAAAAGGCGCCATTTACGCTTATAGCATGTTTGCTGAAAGTCCATCAGGCAAAGGCAAAAACGATGGGCTATTCGCTGGAGCAAAATCCGTCGAGCTGCGTCTTTCTGCAGATAACAAGCATGAGGCTGCTCGCAAGGACCTTAGCAAGTTACTTCACTTACTGAGATCCAAGGGTGCCCCAGCAGCACCTGCAGCAAGACGTATTGTTGCTAAAATACTTTTTAATGACCAGGAAGCAGGCGCGAAGTCGTTCCGCGCTATGACTCTGGATAATGGCAAAGAAATTGAAAAGCAAGCGGCTGCCAAACAAGCAAAGCTGGTAAGACTGGCTAACGCATACCAAGACATTATCTTGCTTGGAAACGCTGAGCTTACTGTGGCCAGTTACTACCGGCTTGGCGAGCTTCACGAGGATTTCGCAAATGCACTGTTTAACGCCCCACCCCCTGCAGGTGCAGGGCAAAAGGAAGCTGCGGAATTCAAAAGCCAACTAGATAAAGCAGCATTCCCATTAAAGGAAGAGGCTAGCAAGTTTTTTGAAACAGCATACCGACAGTCAAGTGAAGTCGAAACATTCAGTTCATGGACACAAAAGACCTATCAGAAGATGGTTCAGCTATCACCAGAAAAGTATCCTGCTGTTCAGGAGCAATCAGCATCGCCTGGTTATATGTCCTATAAGGTTTCACTTACACGAGCGACAGAGAATCTTGCTGACTAAGTTCGTTTAATCACAGAGTTTACAACGGGAATACTAGAGGAGAATTATCATGAAAAAAAACACAGTCATCATTTCAGGATTGCTGCTGTCAGGAGCATTTTGGACGTCTTGTCGAACCCTCGAAAGCGGCGCAAAAGTTGTCGACAAGAATCGCGGAGAGATTGTTATTAGCGCCCCAGCTAACTCGATGACAGCCATGCCAGAGGGTCGCAAAGATGGCTCAATTACGAAAGCCCGACTAAAACTAGAGGCTTCCGTGAAGGAAAACCCGAAAGATACAGCCTCGCTTGTCAGTTTAGCGCAGTTACAGCTGGCACAAGATAGCATTTCGGAGGCGGAAGAAACCGCTCATCGCGCCCTACTCCTCGATACAAAAAATCAGGGAGCCCGCAAAGTTCTTGCGCAGGCGGCAATAAAACGAGGGAAACACGATTTAGCTCTGATCTTCTTGTCTGCGCTGGGCGGTGAAGACTCAAAGGACTCTGATATTCTTAATATGCTTGGCATCATCGCTCTTAGCCGAAACGACAGCGATGACGCAATGAGACTTTGGAAAACGGGTTTGACGCTAAATCCCGGCGATATATCTGTCAGGATGAACCTTGGTGTCATGTACCTGAAAAATAGATTATTTTCACAAGCCAGCACCCAATTTGAGCGGGTATTGAAGGTGGCTCCGCAGCATCAAGATGCCCGTTTGCATCTTGGTATAATTGAAATGTCCAGAGGGAAGAACGTCGAGGCGCTTGAAACATTCAAATCGATAGTCTCCGCTGATAAGAGCAATCAGTTAGCTTTATTTAACATGGCAGTGGCCCAAAGAAACCTGAGCCTTTACGAGGATGCCGTCGATTCATTGAAGCGTTATATCAAAGCCAGCCCTGGCAAATCAGCACAGACGGATCAAGCATTCGCCATGATTGACGACATCAACACGATTCTGGCTGCAAATAATCAAAAAGTTTCAGATGAAGACCTACAATCATTGGCTGGCGAACTCGCTTCTCGACCTCAACCCGGGAAAGCTGAACGTAACACAACCCAGCCGGACGTAAAACTGCCAGTAAAGCACGCTCCACCGGCAGCAACAGAGGCTTCGACAAAAAACCTTCCCGTGAAGAAAGCTGAAGCCACGACTAATCGAGACAAGGCTCAAGATTCAAACGTCACAGACAGTGAAATTGACGCTTTGGAAAAACAACTAAAATCGCCAGCTCACTGACGTACGACATAACAACCATCCAGGAGGTTTCTCATGATACCAACTAGAAAATTCACAGCAAAGTTTTTTGCTCTTTTGTTAGCCATTGGTAGCACAGGGGCTTTTGCTGAATCCAGCAAGACTCCGCCAAACACTCGTAAGTTGCCAGGCAAAGAAAGCACGAAATCAACAAATTCCGCCATCAAGGTCAATTCAAGTGATAGCGAAGACGGTTATGTTGCCGCATCATCAACTCAGATAGATTTTTCAGAAACTTCGATTGACGGAAAAATGAAAGCACCGGAAGGTTTTCTATTGCAAGGCCGCCAGGGTAGCAGCCTTAGCCAGATGGTAAAACTGCGAAGTAATTTCCGCAATGAACTAAACAATTCCAAAAGCGCGACCAAAGCACTTGTTAAGTAATGGGAGCAGACGATGCGTTATTCAGGGATGAAGATAATTTTAATGTTGGTTATGCTCGGAACTACCACCGTTGCGCCAACCTTCGACAGCGCATTAGCCGCCGGAAAAAGACCGTCCTCTAAAGCAAAATCAAAAAAGAAGCCGCAAAAAAGCAAGGAAACAAAATCCGGTGAGATGGATTTAAAAGAAGAAGAATTCAAAAAGTCATCCTCATCCTCATCTTCCTCAAATATAGAAGTTCTAGCTAACGCAGGCATTTCACCATCCCCACTTTTAGGCTTCGGCGGCACGGTCGGGTCCATTAAAGAGGGAGGTAGCGGTATTGAAGCTTCGTTGACGTTTGCATCTGGTAAAGCAGGGACGATCAGCGTAAGCGTTACCCATATAGGTGGACGATACCGTATGGGGGTCATGAAGCTAGGCTACATTGCTGCCGGTGGTGGCTTTAGAATGGCCTCTGGAAAGTGGTTTGTTCTCAATAACGATGAGTCGGCTGAATATGACGCTGGAGCATCTTTAAATGCCGTCACTCTTGATGCTGCTGCCGGAGCTCAGATCAAATTTGGCTCAATTCTCGTGGGCGCTGACTTACTCGGCATTTCTTTTCCCGTTTTCAAACTAGGAGTGAAAAAAACGATTCCAAGCGAATCCGATTACAATGAAGACGACGCCAATGCACAGCAGGGAAAATTTGACAAAGTTGCTGCTGGTATGACTTTGACTCTGTTCAAAGCAGGCGTTGGTATGATGTTCTAAAAAAGCTGAGATGAACCGTCAGGTTCCTCGAACCTTTAATTCAAATCCCAATCCATAGATGGTCCTGATATTTACGGTCTCACTCAGGCGTCGGAGTGTTCGCCGCACTTCATAAATTTTTCGATTGAGGGCGTTATCGGTAATTTCAACGTCCCCCCAACAAATTTGTTTCATTTTATTTCGCTCAACAACACCGCCTAAATTATCAGCCAGTGTCCGCACTATGTTGACCTCAATCGGCGTTAGGTGCGCTGTTTCTTTGCCATTTGTCACCGTACGCTGAAGAAGATTAATTGTAAGGCGACCAAAGGTCCTCGAACTATCTTGGACTCTAGCCTGATGTGTACCGATTCGAATCAAACATTTCTCTTGAAGCTCAGCATTCGAAGCACTTAATGAAACAAAGTCCGACGCTCCAGCTGCTAAAAGTGGGTAAACATCAGATACCTGAGATTCATCCGCAGCAATGATGACCGAAGCGTAAGGCCAAACCTGACGAACCAAAACAAGCGACTCAAAAACGTTCCCTACGAGACCTAAAATCACCAAAATCGGAGGTGACATTGATTCCATGTCTTTCTCCGAGCCCAGTTTTTGAAGCGACTTGATTGAAAATAGCTGCTCATTTAACGAAAATCTCTTAAACTGATTGAACTGCAGTCCAGCTCCAAACTGACCGGTACCGACAAGTAATATCGAGCACTCCCCTTCATCCTGCGAACTCGATGATCGCGAGGTTTTGGTTTCAAGCTTCTTCATGTGGGGCCTCCATTCATCCTAAATCCCAAAATGGGAACTAATTAGTAATTAGTAATTATTAATTATTAATTAGCCATTACTAATTACTAGTTAATTTTAATCAGATGAATGGAGATTCAGCAAGGTATCTTTTACTGCAATCCAAAAAATCCGCGGACTTGCGGCCAATAAGTGGCGAAATCTTTATCACCACTGATATCAAAGTACATAATATCCCTCTCATTTGGTGCATGACCCATCTGAAAACCGTGTCCGACCTCATGAGCAAAGAGCTTACGAATCTCCAAATTCATGACACCAGGAGATTGCTCCTTCTGGTTTGAACTAAGAAAATCCTCATCAAATTCAACCTGAAGAGAGTAGGTCGTCGTTTCCGTGGTCTTTTGACCGGGCACTGGAATCGATGTCCCACGACGCTCCGTCTGCGAAAACCATTGCCCCCAGCCGACCTTTCCATCACGGTTTTCCAAGCCTTTGGTAATCAGAACTGGGCTATTTGCCGCGTCTGGAGACTCAGAATACTCGATGACCTGATAGCCAACGTGATCGTTATAATCGTCAATCAAGCGCTTAAGGATTGGCTTAAACGATTGATCGCCTTGTTTAAGGGCCATCACATATTGCTTCACTTCGGTCTTTTGAACCTTGTTTCCACAAGAAACGAAGGTGACTACTGAAAGGACTAAGGCGAGGGATCGCAGCAACATCGTTAAAACTCCACAACAGCAACTACAGCAGCATTAAAATCAACAACCACAGCAACGGGAGAACCAGCAACTCGAGGGTAAATGACCCCCAATTGAAATACTTATATACAACGCATAAAATAATGTCAACTTTTTATGGTTTTAATAAAATTATTTATATTACTTGTTTATTAATCAATAAAGACGTGGACTTGCCCAAAACTTTCCTCGCAACGAAATGAGCGCAGCCGGTCACAAGGGGGCTCCCTAAGGACCTCCCCGCCCAGATCGAGGTCAAAAACACCGCCATGAGCATGGCAGATAAGCTTGCCCCCCAGGATTTCTCCAAATTCACTTAGTTTTATGGGCTGATGGGTGCAAAGACCGTCGAAAGCTAAGACACTCCCTGACCGACGAATGAAAATAAGTTCCTTACCTTCCAAAAGTCGGCCAACGATTTGCCCCTCAGGAAAGTCAGAACTCATTCCTGCCACATGTATTTGGGGCTGGGACATCAAAGAACTCCGCGGCGCTCCTGATCACGCTCGATTGCGCGAAACAGAGCTCCAAAATTTCCTTCGCCGAAGCCCATATGGTTTTTGCGCTGAATAAATTCAAAGAAAATTGGTCCGATCACATTTTTTGAGAAAATCTGGATCAAATAGCCAGTCTCATCACCATCCACGAGCAGATTGTATTTTCGGATTTTTTCGTGATCTTCTGTGACGTTGGGAATTCGCTGAAAAACGTCATCGTAATAATCAGCATCGATGTCAAGCGTATCAAATTTAGTATCCTGCATGAGATCCATCGTTTTGAGCATGTTGGCTGTCAGCAACGCAATATGCTGAATACCAGGGCCTTTGTATTCTTGAAGATACTCATTGATTTGACTTTTTGACTCTGTGCCCTCATTGATTGGGATACAAAAACTGCCACATGGAGACCTCAGTGCATAACTGAGAAGTCCCGTTTTCTGACCCCGGATATCAAAATACCTGACTTCCTCAAATCCAAAAACGTTTTTGTAAAAATCAGCAAGCGGCTTCAACTCACCCTGGAAGACATTGTTTGTAAGGTGATCCATCAAGGCAAAACCTTTCCCGGGAACTATCTCCGGGTTTTTTGCATCGCTGAACCCCATTTGCTGATAACGATCTGGATTTCTATAATCATCAATAAAATAGATGAGACTTTCACCGACGCCCATAATAGCAGGAACTTTTTTGCCATGCCGCATGTGGTCTGACTGCTTCGCAGGCTTTGCCCCCCGCGCTACTGCAATTTCAAAAGCCTTTTCAGCATTTTCGACGCGCCACCCCGTTGCGCATGCAGAGGGGCCGTGAAGCCTGGAAAATGATGCTGCAAAAGAACTGGGATCGCGGTTAACGATGAAATGAATATCACCCTGGTTAAAGTAGTCCGCGGGGCGTGACTCATGGGACTTTGTAAGCGAAAACCCAAGAGTCTTAAATAGACCTTTTAATGCGTCCGCATCTGGTGAGGCAAATTCAACGAACTCGAAGCCTTTAATACCTACTGGATTCTTGTCTGTGGCCATAATTCCCTCCCAATCCTGCAATCAATATGCATTTTTATGAATAAACCCGCGCACAAATGTTAGCAACAAAATCTGAATATCAAAGCCTAATGACCAGTGCTGTATGTAGTAAAGATCACATTCAATTCGTTTTTCGATGCTAGTATCTCCCCGCCATCCGTTAACCTGAGCCCAACCTGTGATTCCAGCTTTAACTTTATGACGCAAAAAATAACCGGGAATTTTTCGCCGAAAATCGTTTACAAACACAGGCCTCTCAGGACGCGGTCCCACTAGGCTCATATCTCCAGACAAAACATTAAAAAACTGAGGAAGCTCGTCTAGACTGGTTTTTCTCAAAAATTTACCAAGCCATGTCGCACGATTATCTCCAGCTCTTGCAAAGACAGCACCCGAATTAGATTCCGCGTCAATCGGCATCGAACGGAATTTCAACATTTTAAAAGTCTTTCCGTCGAGTCCCATACGCTCCTGACGATAAAATATTGGACCTGGTGATGAAAGTGGGACCAGTATTGCCAATACAGTCATCGCTGGGGAAAAAATGAGTAGGGCGACCAAAGCACCCAAGATATCCATTCCGCGTTTAAAAACACCCTGGACACCTGCCAATGGGCTGTCGTGAATACTGATCACTGGGACTCCAGAGATCAGCTCAATACCTGCAGCCAACTTTGTGAACTTCATCAAATCTGGCAACAATTTGACGTCTGGAACCTGATCCGCAATTTGCTCCAACTTTTCCTCAATCCAACCAAAGTTCTTGTATGGGAGGGCTATCAAAACAGTCTGCATCGGGTGATCAACAAAAAACGAAGCCCAGTCACTTTGATCAGGAAAGACCGTTAGCCCCCTTTTTGAGGCTATGCTAAGCCCCATGGCTAATTGATCCTGATCACCGACTAAAATCACTCCCGCAATGTCATTGGAAGAAATATCGCCAAGCTCAGCCATTCGAATAGCGGATTCCATAAATTCACCAGCACCAATAATCAAAGTTCGCCGGGGTGTGGCGCGCTTGCGGTAGCGGCGAAGAGCCTTTCGCACCAAGCTTCGTCCACCAACGATAAACAACGGGTGCAGCATTGCGAAGACACCCAGGACAATTCTGCTATAACGATATTCCTCGTAGAAATAAGTAAACGAAATAAATGCCAGCGTTGCAACAGCGCTAGACTGGATGATATCGATCGCCTCAATGATCGCACTTCGGTGACGATTACTACGCCGGTAAAATCCAGACACTGCAAAAACAGACAGCCAGATGACGGCGATAAAAGGCAGAAGTTTCATGTATAGCCATATGGCAGGAACTCCAAGTGGAGCTTCAATACCCGTCTTAAATCGAATGACCCAGGCAATGACCCAAGCCAGCATGACCATAAAAATATCCATCAACATACGGATCAGGGAAAGAATATTTTGTCTTCTAGGATTCAT
>CAMDGW010000095.1 GCA_945897695.1 Pseudobacteriovorax antillogorgiicola
AATGTCCGGTGCGCTTGCGCAAGAAAAGGCATTAGAGATCATCGCAAATAACTTGGCCAACACAAACACTGTGGGCTACAAGGGCGACAATGTCACGTTCAAGCTGCTTAGTCCTGAACCAGAAAAAAACTACAAGTCCCCTCTGCCACCTGCAAATTACAAAGCTGATCTTTCGGGTGTTATGCCTCTTCACGGCAACGACATTGCATATGTTGGAGTCGCTGGAGTGCATCGAGATGAGTCTCAAGGTCCTGTCGTGCAGACCGGAAACCCCACTGACTTGATGATTGAAGGCGAAGGCATGTTTGCCGTTAATACACAAGATGGCCTGCGCTATACAAGAAGCGGACAGCTGTCAATCAGCCCGGACGGAGTCCTTATGACGCCGGGTGGTCATCCCGTCCTTGGGGAAAAAGGTGTCATTACCGTCAAGGCTGGTCAATTTGAAGTGAACCGACTAGGGGAAGTTTATCAGAACAATCAGCTCATCGACCGAATTCCAGTTTATGAGTTCAATGACTCTGAACAACTTGAAAGATCGGGTATGAACCTTTGGTTTTATGGAGGACCAGAGGCAGGTCGTTCCATCAATAAATCTGCGTCTATCGCGCAAGGATCCCTTGAAGGATCGAACGTGAATGCGATGAAAAATTTAACGTCGATGATAATTGCTCATCGATCATACGAAGCTTATCAAAAAGCCATTTCTAATTTCGATAAGGTCATGGATATCAGCAACAACCAGCTTGGCGCCGTTCGCGCATAACTCTTGAACAATAGGGGGATCCACTCATGATGCGATCATTGATGACAGCCGCGACAGGTATGGAAGCACAGCAGGCAAATATTGACACGATTGCCAACAACTTGGCCAACGTTAATACGACAGCCTTTAAACGTTCCAAAGCAAACTTTCATGACCTTCTTTACCAAACTCTGCGCGCACCTGGCCAGAGCGCAACAACGGGTACTGTGGTCCCGAGCGGTATTCAGATCGGCGCGGGTGCAAAACTCAGTAGTGTCGACAAACTTTTTACCGAAGGTAGCGCTATTGTTACCGAAAGAAATCTGGACCTTGCAATTGAAGGTGATGGTTTTTTCCGAATTCAAAAAGATGATGGAACTATTGCATACACGCGCGATGGTCATTTCGATAAAGACAATTCTGGTCGTCTTGTAACAGCCGATGGATTTCCAGTTGTACCTGAAATCGTAATTCCGCAGGGTGCGACGGATTTTCACGTGGGAATCGATGGCGTTGTCACTGTTAAGGTAAACAGTGAGACCCAGGAAGTTGGACAAGTGCAGCTAGCGTCATTCATTAATCCAGCAGGCCTTGCATCACTTGGTCGGAATTTGTTTGGCGCTACGCGTGCGAGCGGCGAACCAATAGTGGGTCCAGCAAATCAGAATGGAGTTGGCCGTATTGCTCAAAACCAACTGGAAGCATCCAACGTTAACATCGTTGAAGAAATGGTAAACATGATCACTGGCCAGAGAGCTTATGAAATCAATTCTAAGGTCATCAGTACTGGTGATCAAATGCTTCAGGCTACCAACCAGATCCGCTAATAATCGCCTGTGAGAGGTGCACCTAGATATGGATAGCTTTTGCCTGAGAATGTTTATGAAGCTACTACTGGTGACTTTCGCCAGTAGTGTATTCCATGTAGCAATTCTGGCTAGTGAGACTGCAGAGATGACTGAGATCGAGCTCTTTAATCGTGCATCGGTGTCCTCATCTCGTGTCTATCTGTCAGACATTGCAAAATGCTCAGGTGCTCGAGTCATGTGCCGCGAAATCTCAGGCATTGATGTGGCAGCAAGTCCATTGCCGGGAAGATCATCATTTTTAGCGCGTTCAATTGTTGAAGGCGTACTTCAAAAGGAGTGGCCAAGAAAAAACTTTACTGTGACAGGCGCAGAGTCATCGCGCATTGAGGCCCAATCGGTCGAGATGGCTATTGATGATGTTCGAATTAAGCTTCAATCGATCATCAATGAAAAAATTAGACCTGTGAAAGATCAGATAAGGGTTCAGATTCAAAAAATACAGTCCCAAGCTCTATTGGTTAGACCAACGCAGTCTGCCCTCGATTTCGCTGATCTAAACGGAATAGCATTTGACGATCCTAACTGGGTTTCGAAAAATCTTTCGGGAAATCGGCCTGTCACTGTGACAGCATATAATCCAAATGATCCTGATGATAAGATGAATATTCAGCTGCAGGTGATGTTTGGCGTCGAGAGGAATCTACCTGTCCTAAGAAAGCAAATTGCAGCCGGCCAAATTATTGGAGAATCTTCTGTTACAACGGCCTGGATTCCCATGCGGCGTGGATACAATGATTTTGCACAAACCACCGACATCATTGTTGGTCGAAAATCTAAACAGTCCGTCAGTCCAGGAGAGCCTCTGCAGGTTCGATATCTTGAGGCGCCAATGGCAGTTGGTAGAAATCAGATTGTTAAAATGATTGTGCGCAAGGGTGATCTTGAGATCTCAGCGAGGGCGACCACGGTTGACCAAGGTGCTGTTGGGCAAACTGTACAAGTAGTGAACATGGCTAACAAGATGCGTATGCGGGCAAAAGTAATTGACGAGAAAACTGTTGAAGCGGTCTCATTCTGAGGTAGTAACATGAAGTATTCAGCACTTATTACCTATATAATTTCGACCATGATTCTGGTGAGTAGTTGTCTTACCGGAAATGCAAAATATATATCAAAGCGTGAACCAGCGCCTGTTATGGCCACGACAAAAGTTCCTGCTCCTGAAGCTCATAAAGTTGAGGACGTCAAACCTCGCGATCTGTTTGTTCGACAAAAAGATTTCAAAATTCGTCGCACTGTTCCGATCAACGAGACGGGGTCTTTGACTGATCTTAATGATCCAAGGGCATATTTATTTGGCTTTGAGCGTCCTCTAGATGTGGGGGCTTTTATTGACGTCAAAATGACCTCAAATCGCTCGGAATCAAAGACGGGCTCAAAAGCTCCAGCCGTCGCAGAGGCTGCTAACGATCCCGCTTCAGCGAAAACGCCCGCTGATCCAGCAGCCGAAAAGTCCGATGATTCTAAAAATATTCTCAAGTCCCTGCCCAGCTTAGAGCCAATCGATAATCATGCCGCACTGATGACATCTATGAAGATGCAGATCATGGAGCGGTTTGACAATGGTGATGTGCTGGTCATGCATCGTCGTCGGAGCATGCGAGACGGTCAAGCTTCCGAGATTATCGTCACATCTCGGTTGCCAGCAGTCTCATTGTCAAAGCAGGATCAGGTGTCAACCAATGATCTTGTCGATGTCGATTGGAAAGAAAGCTTTGATGGTGAAGTGGCTGAGCGGAAGAGTGCAAACTGGGAAGATGAGTACACGCTTAGGCTTAGCGGCTTTGAAGAAACCAAGAGCAAGCGAGCGATGGCAGTTGAGGAAAAAAGAGAACAGCTGAAATCTGCTAGGGATAAGCTCGAAAAGGATATGAAGCTCCATATTGCCGATCGTGACCAGATGACCAAGGAGCGAGCGACTCTCTTAGAAGACAAGTCTAAATCCACACAAAAAATATCGGAACTTGAGGCTGCGAATAATGATTTGCGAAAAAAATTAGGTGAGGAATCACCCGAGATCGCCGATAACAAAGATGATGCTAAGAAGACCGATAAGAAAGTTGATGCAAAACAAGCTGACAAAAAATCTGGAGATAAAAAAACAGATACTAAAGTCTCCGATAAGAAGCCGGATGCAAAAAAACCTGATGCTAAGAAGTAGGGGTTCAATGAAATGATAGCGCTAATTTACAACAGATTTATTTGGGCCGTCATGCTGACGCTCATAACTTTTTTTTCCCGTAACAACGCTCAGGCGCAAGAAGTTCGAATTAAGGAGCTTGTGAACATCCGTGGGGTCCGTTCCAACCAAGTCATGGGAGTTGGCTTGGTGGTTGGTCTCAACAAAACTGGTGACTCGTCCTCGTCCTTTTCAACGAATCAGGCGACGGCGGCGATGCTACAAAAAATGGGCCTAAAAATTACAGATAAGCAGGTGTCCGGAGGCACAGCAGCGCTGGTCATGGTCACCTCAGAATTACCAGCATTTGCGCGTAACGGCGACAAACTAGACGTTCGTATTTCCACACTTGGGGATGCTAAGAGTCTAGCCGGTGGTGTTTTGATGACTTCCGCACTGAAGGCAAATGATGGCCAGGTTTATGGGATGGCTCAAGGGCCTGTAGTGGTCAGTCAGGCTTCTGGTGTAGGGGTGCAGGTTCAGACTGTTGCTAACGTCCCTTCAGGAATGGTCGTAGAGCGAGAATTTGCTCCCGTGATTGACAAAGACGGGTTGATAACTTTAAGTCTTAAAAACCCGGATTTCACGACAAACCGCCGTTTGGTTGAGGCGGTCAACCGGCACTTCAAAGGATTTTACGCAACATCGAAAGATGTTCATGGAGTGGACGTAGAGATTCCTTCAATATTTGAAGGCAGAACTGTAGATTTTATTGCCGAACTTGAGGGATTGAAAGTAGTCATCGATCAGAAAGCGGTTGTTCTAATCAATGAGCGAACTGGCACTGTTATTATGGGTGGTGATGTTGTGATATCGTCCGTAACTATTGCTCACGGCGACCTCAGCATCACTGTTGGCGGCGGTGGCGGTGGTAAGAAGAAAGGAGCTGCCGTGGTCAATCTTGGTGGTTCTACAGTTTCTAAATTGATCGAGGGAATGAATTCTTTGGGGATGAAGCCAACCGATCTTATTGGCGTCATGCAGGCTTTACAGTCAGCTGGAGCTTTGCAGGGTGAGCTGCGCTTCATGTGATATAACAACATAGGTTCCAGGGACGGAGTCTGAAATGGATATTAACGCAACATTAATAAACTCTCTTGATCAGAGTTCGACGGCAAAAGTTGAAGAACTTGCTGCAAAAGGCTCGCGAGAAAAAGACGTTGCTAAAGTCAAAAAGCTTGCGAAAGACTTTGAGTCAATTTTTCTTGAGCAAATGTTCAAATCCATGCGAGCTTCGGTGCAAAAATCGGGTCTAATAGACGGTGGCAATGCCGAGGAAATCTACACGTCCATGCTCGATTCAGAATACTCAAAGCAGATGTCTCAGCAGGGAGCATCGGGCCTTGCCGACATGATTGAGAGACAACTTTTACAGACTATGGGTGTGAAATCAGCATCTTCGCCCGACCTTCTTAAAAAGGCGGCCGTTCACAACTATGAGCGGACAGATCGCACGACGTTGCGGCCTGAGCAAAAAGAGGTCACAATAAGAGCAGACATCGCCTCAGCGATAAAAAAAGGGGGGTAACAGATTATGGCAATCAAAAATGTGACATCTTCGCCAGTGGGTAATCCTAGTCTGTTGAAAGCAAAAGAGACTGAGTCATCAAATTCGGCTGCAATCGCGGTAGAGCTCGGAAATCCTAACGGTATTGCCAAGGCAGCCGCAGCAACGTCATCAATGAATAAGAACTATGGAGTTGAGCTGAGCGACAAGGCAAAAAGTCGCGCAGCAGACCAGAAGAAGGCATTTGAAATTGCCAAAAATACACCGGATGTTCGTGAGGATCGGGTCGCGGAGCTTAAGGCAAAAATTCAGGCTGGAACTTATGAAGTGGACTCCGGAAAAATCGCAGATGGTATGCTGCGTGAAGCAATTATGGAACACTTGGCTACCAGTAAAGATAACTAAGTCGCGGCACACCGGATTTCATCCGGGCAGCCAAGGACGGCCGCTCACATGAGGAAAGGGATGCTCGATGTTGACCTCATCAAGATTTAACTACCTGATTGAGATTACCCAGAAATTTTTGGGTGTCGTTACAAGAATGCGTGACTGCTATTCAGCTTTTCCAACGCTGATCGAGGAAGAGCACGCAATGATTTTTTCCCATAAATACAGCGCCCGTCTTGAGGCGATTGCTGCCGAGAAGGCAATGCTTGCAGAGGAAGTTTCAGTAGCGTTTGATGAATTGCAACAGTTGTCGCAACAGGTTTTCAACATTTGGGGTGATGCCGAGTGTGAAGGTACAGCAGCCTATCCTGGCGACCTGTCGAACTGCATTCAGATGCTAGAGGGAATCCATAATGCGATCGCAGAGCGCCAGAGCGATCTTTCATCTAGTGTTCTAGCGCTTCAGATTTCGCGGTTAAAAGAAGAGCTAGTTCTATTTAAAAATATGGCTGCAAGTGTAAAACCAAAGCTTGAACTTAATCGCTCTGCGCTGAATGGAGTGGTACGAAGCTACCAGGAAAGTACCAGAGTCATGGTGGAGCTGTGCGAGCAGGCGCAAGCCACATACTCTGCTCAAGGTACTCAAAACAAGTCTTCAACCGGAACTTCTACAATTTTTGTGAGGGCTTGAAGTAGATGGGTGCAGGCTTATTCCACACACTTAATATTGGTGAGCACGCGTTGCACGCATCCCGTCAGGGCGTTGATACGGCGTCTCACAACATTTCCAACGCAAATGTTGAGGGCTACAGCCGTCAGCGCGTTGATGTTCGCTCGCGGACGCCGCTATGGATGCATGGAATTGTAGTTGGGTCCGGGGCTTACGTGAAGGATATCACTCGCAGTCATAACCAATTTATCGAAAAACAGATCAATCGTGCTCACCAGTTAAGTGGCGAAGCTAATGGACGATTTGAAGGGCTTAAGACTCTGGAGACTATTTTCAGCCCTGAGCTGGCTTCTGGAGTTTCAGATGAGATCACCAATTTTTTTAATGCCCTTCAGGATCTGAGCTTGAGTCCAGAGGATATGTCTGTACGTTCTGCAGTCCGAGAAAACGCAAGAAACTTGATTGGTTCTTTCAAACGCGTAGACTCCGAGATTCGCCAGCGTCGTCTTGATTTGGATGATATCGTCAATCAAGAGTGCTCTGAGATCAATGGCAGACTTAAGAATATTGCGGGGTTAAACCAGCAAATACAGGAGATGGAAGTTACTCCAGGGGCTTTTGCAAATGATCTCCGTGACCAGCGTGACCTCCTTCTCCGGGAGCTGACAGAGAAGGTTCAGATTAACTATTACGAAGATGAATTTGGAAATTTTTGCGTTCGCGGTCCAGAGGATATTATTTTAGTGGATCGGAACTACGTTGGTCAGTTTACGGTCAGTGCAAATGAAAAAAATGACGGTTTTGCAGATGTTGTTATTACGGACGGCGAAGGTGGGAGTAAGCGAAATGTCACTAGAATGCTGGATGGCGGACGGCTCAAGGGCTTGATCGAAGTCCGAGACAACGTCTGTAAAGATATCATTGACCGTAATAATGACATGGCGGCCAAATTCACCACCCGTATCAATGAGATCCATGGCAAGGGGTATGGAATTAAAAATTTTGATGAAACGACGGGAAGAAAATTTTTCAAGTCAGTTGAAAATCTTGGAACTGCTGCGAGAGATTTGGATATTTCATCCGATATTTCGGACTCTCTTGAAGCAATCTCTGTTGCCGGCACTCCTTTAGCTGCTGGCGACAATATTGTGATCAATGAAATGCTTGGACTAAAGAGTGAAAAACTAATGGATGGCGGGAACTCGAATCTGATCGAGTATTACTCAAACTACGTTGGAAATCTTGGCGTTGAAATAAATCGAACGACTCATCTGAAAGAAGCTAACGACCTGGTGGTGAATGATCTCCAAACACAGCGTGAGGCGGTCTCGGGTGTTTCTTTGGACGAAGAAGCGGTCAGTCTTATGAAATGGCAGTCGAACTTTACAGCTTCATCTAAGGTGATTACCACCGTAGATGAGATGCTGGATACCGTTCTCAGTCTAAAGCGATAACGGAGGCCGATGAATGAGAATTGCTGAAAATCAGCGTTATCGGCAGGTCAATGACCAAGTGGCAAAGGCAAAAAACAATAATGCCCGTTCCATGGATGAAGCGTCCAGCATGAAGGCGATTCGTGAAATTGCTGACGACCCAGTCGGTTTGACACGGGCGCTTCGCTATAAAGATCAAATCAGCTCTCAGGATCAGCACGCAAAGAATATTGAGATGAGTAAAGGTTATTTGGAAACCTCTGAACAGGCTATTTCAAATATTACCGATAACTTAATTCGTGCCAAAGAGCTTGCCATTGGAATGGCCAATGATACCAATAACGCGGCAAGCCGGGACGCAGCATCCCGTGAAGTTCGCGAAATTATCGACGAAATTGTCATGCTGGCCAATAGCAACTACAATGGTCGATTTGTTTTTGGTGGTTATCGAAATCAGAGTCCCCCCGTCACTATGGAGGGCGATTATATCGGGGATGATGGAAAGATATTTGTCGAGGTTGCTCCAGGGAAGTTTTCTCAAATTAATGTAACGGCTCGCGATCTTTTTACGCCGAGTCCCGAAGAGCAGCAAAAAGGCCGTGTTAATATGATTCATTCTCTGCAGAGAGTTTATGACGCTCTTACATCCAACGATAAATACGACATTCAAAATGGTTTATCAGAACTAGAATTTCACTTGGACAAGGTCACCAGTTACCAAGCGACCATTGGCGGCATGTGGAATTCAATTAACAACACGCAAACGCGACTTGCCAAGGAGACGGATGCGACAAAAGGACGCTTA
>CAMDGW010000096.1 GCA_945897695.1 Pseudobacteriovorax antillogorgiicola
CCCGGCAGCGTCACTCATCACCGAGTTGCAGGCTTCCAGCCCAAGGTCCGCGTCCATTGAAGTTAGACTCTCAGTCAAAACTTTTGGACTTGGAGTGAGGGTGACTGATCTTTGTCTAACGGATTTGTTTTGGGCCGATCAGTAAAAACTCTCTGAGCCGCTACGCCAAGCCTTAATTGCAGGATTGATACAAGCGGCTGGTGATGTTTCTGTCAAACCGTATGCTTCAATGAGCGCAACTTTTGTAAGTTTCTTCCAACGCTCAGCAACGGGCCTTTGCACTGCCATACCCCCGCCTAGAGCTAGCCTCATCGAGCTAAAATCAATTGTTTTAAAATCATCGTGGTTGAGTAGGAGATTATACAAGCTGTTTACGCCCGTGATTGCTGTGAACTTCCACTTCTTAAGTTCCTTGATAAATCCCGGAACATCTTTTGGGTTGGTGATCAAAACGTTCAAGCCACCGATGGACGCAAAAACCAGGAAATTCGCCGTTAGTGAGAATATATGATAGAGCGGCAACGGCGTGATGATGATCTCCTCACCATGCTTTACCGAGTTTTTCAGCCACTCACGGGCCTGAATCATATTTGCCACAATATTTCCGTGAGTCAGCTCAGCACCTTTTGAAACGCCGGTAGTACCCCCTGTATACTGCAGAAACGCTAGGTCTTTGTGACCCATCGCCGGCGTCTTTAACCGGTTTGCATCGCCTTTTGCCAGAGCGTCTTTGAAGGAAATTGCGCTTGGAATATTCCAGGCTGGAATCATTTTTTTTACGTTTTTAATGACAAAATTTACAATATGGTTTTTTGGAAATTTCAGCATGTCGCCGATTTGAGTCGCAATAACATGCTTAACAGATGTATTCGGAAGTGCTTTTTCTAAAACTGAAGCAGAGTTCTCGAATATTACAATCGTCTTGGCACCAGAGTCCTTAAGCTGATGCTCAAGCTCGCGCGCGGTGTAAAGGGGGTTACAATTGACCACCACAAGCCCAGCTTTCATTGCGCCAACAAGAGCAATGGGATACTGAAGAATGTTAGGCATCATGATCGCAATTCGATCGCCCGGAATCATTTTCAGTTCGTTTTGCAGATAATCACCAAATTTGCAACCAAGCTCGTCAAGCTCCCTAAAAGTGATGGTTGTTCCCATATTATGAAATGCTGGAGCATTGGAAAATTTTTTGAAGGTCTCTTCAAAAATGTGATTGATGGAAGAATACGAACTCACGTCAACTTCTTTAGCCACACCTCGTTCGTATTGATTATACCAGCGACCCATTTTACGACCTCCAAAATATGTTTATTTTAAAATCACTACTTGCGGGATCTGACCATAGCACTGACCAACTTATCAAAATTGTCCGCAAATTTTTTTTTATCGCTGTCATTAAAGGTACCATGCCCACCCTGTATATCTCCAGCACTCCGCAGCTCTTGCATCAAATTCCGCATAGCAAGCCGTTCTGCCACGTTTTTTTCATCAAAAACATCTCCCCGTGAGCTTATAGCTTTCGCTTTGCTTCCAACCACCCTGGCCGCAAGCGGAACATCTGACGTAACAACCAAATCACCTTCTGTGACATGCGCTGCAATATGGTCGTCCACAGCATCAAATCCACCAGGAACAACTACCATCTTAAACAAGTCGCTCGTCGGAATGCGAATCCAGCTATTACCAACCACACAAACCACCCACTGCACCCGCTCTGCCACCTTGAACACAAGATCCCGAATCACGCGCGGGCATCCATCATTATCTATCCAAATTGTCATCTTCAGACCGCCCAAAGATCGCGTCACAAATAAACGCGATGAATTCTCGAAATATTTCTAATTCGTCCCATTTCCGCCTGATCTTGAGAGGAAACTTCCTGATCTGTTCGAATAACAGCCATAGCCATCCCACCACGACGGTTGCGACTTAACTCGAACGTGGCAATATTGACACCCTTGAATCCAAGAAAGTGCCCGAGGTCTCCGATGACACCAGGCTTATCCTCGTTTTCGACCAAAAGCATGTGGCCATTGGGCTCTGCCTCAAAATAGTAATCATTGATCAGCGAAAGCCTAGGAATCTGATCATCAAAAACCAAACCACCGACTCGAAGAGACTGCCCATCTATACCGGACAGAGTTATTTTTAAAGCACTCCGATAGCTATCAAACTGCGGATCAGAGCGATCGCTAACCTGCAGCCCAATCTTGGCTGCATGGGACTCTGCATTTACGAATGAAACATAGTCATTAACAACCCGAGCAAGATAGCCCTTCAAAAAACTGAGTCGAATGAGCGAGTGATCACTTCCAGCAATATCCCCACGATAAGACAGCTCTGCATGACTTGGATTGAATCCTGCGATTTGACCTGCGAGGCTCCCAAGTTTTTCTGCCAGAACAGCGTAGCTTTTAGTGCGCTGATCCTGAATAATTCCAACCTGCGGAAGATTGACGGGATAGTCGACGACCCCGCCTTCTATAGCTTTCAGTACTTGATTGTAAATGGTTTCACCAATAGCGATCTGCGCCTCTTCGGTGGACGCCCCAATATGCGGTGTACACCAGACGCCATGCTGGGCTAGGAGTTTGGGATTAACTTTTGGTTCGCTCTCAAACGTATCGATGGCAACGCCCGCAAGGTGCTTAGATGTTAAAAGTTCTACGACATCGTCTTCTTTGAAAATCCCACCTCTGGAAGCGTTGACAAGCCAACTTCCTTTTGGCATCGCTAGCAGGATGTCTTTGGTCGCCATGCCCTTTGTCTCTTTGTTTAATGGCACATGAAAAGTAAGTACATCCACCTGAGCAGCAAGATCTCGCAGTGATCCCACCCGGCGCGCTCCATGTTGCTCGAATATTTGTGGAGCGATATACGGGTCGTAGGCAGCCACGTCCATATCAAATCCTCGCGCAAACTTTGCCACACGGTGACCCACGTTACCAAGACCAACGATGCCAATCCGCTTGTCCCGTAACTCTCGCCCGCTAAATCGATGACGATCCCAGCCACCTTTTCTAACTGTCTCATGAGCCTGTGGAATGTTGCGCAACATTCCCAGTAATATTCCAAAGGTTAACTCAGCCGCGCTGTTGGTGTTTTTGCCAGGACAGTTGATTACCAGAATTCCCTTTTCTGTTGCATAACCAATATCAATGTTTCCAACACCAACTGCAGCCCGAGCGATAACTTTCAGGGCAGAAGATGCGTCTATAACTTCACGGTCAACATCGGTCTCACTTCTGGTCACAAGCACATGTGCATCACGCACATGCGCCAACAAAGTTGCACGGTCGCAATCTGGGTGATACAAGACGTCCAGATTGCCATTACCTTGAAACGAGGATATCGCAGTCGGATGTAGTGCACCGGTAATCAGAACTTTTGTTTTAGCAGCCACTGGCCCAAATCTCCTAGAAACAGGTTATCGTCGCGAAATATTGGCCACACCCAGGCTCGCAGGACTCGAAGATTCGTTTGCTATTTGTCCTCGCTGAATCACACGTCCTGCCTGCACGACGGTCACGTTTGCGCGCCCCTTGTCTTGCCCCCAATACTCGTAAACTCTATCACCGATTGCCATGGCCTCATAGCCTGACACAAAAATCTTCACAGGCTCTTTACCGAGTGCGCCAACTTTTAATTTCAACTTCGTCCATGTTGGAACAGGCGGCACGTCACCAAAGCTTCTTGTTTTCACTTCACACCCAGCGCCGCCTTTGACACACGGATCATTGCCAGATTTTGTCAGGTAAAATCCATTAAATTTTTCGTCCGCATATTCTTCTCCGCTCAAAACAAAGGAACCACCTTCGCCACTGAGGGCGAGTCCCGCTGAAAGCTTCCAAATATCTGGGGTTGATTTTGCCAGTATAGCAACCCAACGTTCTCCCAGTTTTTGAATTGCGACATTTTTATTCACGTGACGAGCCAGAACGAACAAAATTCCCTTTGCTGTCTGGACCCCGTCTGCATTGTAGGCGCGCAAAAACTCCCGAGAAACCCCATTTTTTTCCTCGTCCAAACTGGTTACGAGTATGAGACCACCGCCATCTTTTTCTACGCGTGACGGTTTTTCGATGAGACTCGTAAGGCGAACTTTCCATTTGGAATTTTGATCGACGCGCAGTCCCAGCTCAGCGGCTCGACGTTTCAAAGCTGGTAGCACTTCGCGACTCAAGGTGGAACCTGTCGAGCTATTCAACTCAAACCAGATGCTTTCGTGGCTCGAAAAGAAACCATTGGCCATCTGAGCGCGAGCTAAAGGGCCTAACTTGCTATCTCCAGGATCTACGGGAGCCATTGGTGCAGGCGTTTTCACTTTTTGCTCTTCAGACACTGCCGTCAGGGTCAAACTCTCCACTGAGGTGCTGTCACCATTTTTTGTTTTTACCTGCGTACTGGATCGAACCATATCATTAGGAAGAACACTAACCGCAGTCTTGGCATCGATGTCATTGCTATCTGCGACCTGAAGTTGGACACTGCCCCTCAATTCAATTTCACTCTTATCAGGCTTAATAGGAGGAACTGCAAAATTCTTAGTTGCGTATAGCAATTGGCTGGCACTCTTTTTAGCGAGCGTCACTGGAACTGTTGCCCCGAGGGGCACCTTCATATAACGTCGCCATTCTCCAAAACTATCTGTGGTGCCAACGCGCTTGCCCGCATTTTTCACCACGGCCCCCGCTATTGGCCTTCCGCCTGTATCTAGAGCCCTAACTTCGAAATATGCGTAGACGATCTCTTGGGAGTTAAAATATGCCCATGGCTTGAAGCGGGCAAACGCAAAGCCACTGGCTGCTACCAAAAGAGCGCCGAGAATAAAATGTTTACCAAGACCGCCACGCCTGATGTCCGTGACTGCAGTATGGTTTTTCTGCAACCCTCTGATTGGCGCAGATGAACGAACAGGTACATCCGCCACGCTACTCAGATCAGCAAACAAATTTTTGTCTGTGATGCAGTCATCGAGACCATCAAATGGATCAAAACGGTGACTGGATCTGTTCGCGTTTTTCTTTCCATGCAAGATTCCCATGGAACAGCGCCCCTTTCCGAGACTACAATAAGTAGAGGTTTAACTGGTTGGTTGTGGTGGAAACCCCTGAAAGGATTCCCTATCATTTATTTTATTGGAGCCTAACCTTGCGTAAAATAAGCATAAATTGCCGATTTCCAGGCATCCTTTACCGAGCAAGAATTGCCGATTTGCTCGTTGTAACGATGCTGTTTTGCCTAGAATCTGCGTCCAGTCGATCTCAAGCTGGGGAAATCGCTCTACCACCGCCACCAGACGCGGCGCCGCCACCCACCCTACCGAGAGATAAAGACCCCGTGGTGATTCGGAAAATTGAACAGATTGAAGATAAGGAATTTCAAAGAAGGCAAGTTGAACTAGACAAGGAAGAGCAAATCAAAAAAAACGTAACCGAAAAAGCCAAGAACGAAGCACAGCAAAGGCGACCTCTCTACGGCTTTTTTGAAGTGAGTCTCTTGCTGCCAAAGGCCATTGTTTCGGGCAATCGCACCGATTATCATTGCGATATGACTTCACACATCAGTGGATATGCGCGCGTTTTGCTGAATAAGCAGCCCGAAGACGTCCAGCCCTGGATCGGCCTAAGAATCGCTCCTTTTGGAGGATACGGTATCCAAAAGAATTTTTCAGGACGATTTGCCCACACCTTCATCGGTCCTAGCATTGGCTTTGGGCGCATATCTAAGCCAGATGACCCTGTTAGTGATTCTCCCTCGCGATCCCTTTGGCTATGGTCTGGGGGAATTGCTGGTGTTAGCAAACTTGTACGCCGAGAGGATGGAGTTAAAACTGCACCGAGCGACTTCAAAGCTTCCAGCTGGTCCTATGAGGCTCCCGGTCTATGGTCCGAAGTCCGTTGGACACGAATCACACGTGGGGCCATGGGTTATGGCGCCCTCTTAGGCCTACAGACCGCCAAGGGCAAAAGTTTCTTATATGCAGGATTCTCTGGGTCAGGCTTCTACTAACCCCACCAAATCTCAGCGCCTAACCTACTGGAATGATTATCCGGAAATGGAATATTTTTTCATTCAATCAAAACATAAGCTGAAAATTTAAATTAAGAAAGACGCCAGACAGCCGATTCCCACTGCAGATTCTACCCAGTTGGAGGTCGTCTGATGCGCTCAACTTTATGCACATGCCTTATGCTACTTAGCATTACAGGGGTGTATTTTGTTAGCTGTCAGACTTCGGACCAGCAAATTCAAATAGACGACCTCGAATTAGATAGCTCTGAATCCTCGACAACAGAGCCTACACCCGAATCTTCCGAAGAATCGACTGCCCTAGAAGGTCTAAACGCATCGCACCCGAAAGAACCAAATGCGTGGTTTACGCGTAAATTAATTATGACGTCGCGCCAACCATCTTCCGAGGGCATCGAGCGATGCAAAGAGCGTGTAGAATCTACTGCGAACCAGGCCACGAACTTACGCTCACTTGAAGATATTTCTGCGGACCTTGAGCGCACGGTAAGTGATAACCCGAAAATATATCATTGGTGTTTCTATCAGATGATGGCTGATCTTGATAACAAACTAGCAAAAGAAGCCCCGCTGATGGATGAAAAATCAGGGGTTTTTCTCACGCGGATGCGCTGCCTATGGGTGCTTGCACGCGCTCTAGATGCGACCAATGGAACACACAGATACATGCAATACTTAAGGGCGAGATATACTGAAATCAGCCAAAATGTTTTTGGTCGTAATCTCGAAATCATGAACGCACGCGACTTCCGAATGCCCGTCAAGGACAGGGGCAAATCTGCTTCAAGTTATGACGAATAAGAGATGTTCAACGTTTTAAAACGACAAAATACAAAAGGAGAATTCACAAATGAAAACGGTACTCATTGCATCCATTGCCACACTTTCAGCCACCGCCGCTTGCATCAAGCCGGGAAACTTTGGTAATAACAGCGGCGGCGGATCAAAAATGGTGAGCGTGAAAATGAAAATGCCAACAAAAATCGGTGATAAGGACATCACCGGTAAAATGGATGGATATTCGTTATCCATCAAAAAAACCTCAGGCGACTGCGTATTTACCGACGTTGATCGCATTGAAAAAGTAGCCGCTGGCGACGTCAAGATTGACGCTTCACTCAAACAAGGATGCGACTACAGCCTGCTGCTGTCCTTTGGAAAATCCTCAGCAGACGGCAAAAAACTCGATCAAATATTTTTAACGTCTGACGCCCATGATAATAAACCACAATCACCAACGCAAATTAAGAAAGACGAACTTCAGGGAAAAACAGCCATCACCGTTAAAGCCTGCGTGAGTGTCACGGATCTTGGCGCAAAAGAACTAGGCGTAAACGCATCAGCTTGTCCAAGCGTTGCAGACGACTCAACAGAAACTACGATTGACCCAGTGATTGCACAGCCATCAGCAATATTCAAACTGACAAAGCCAGTAGCGCCTTCTATTAGCGGGTCAAACCTACTACTTGTTGGCGGTGAAATTAGCGCCGTAGCAACAGCAAATAGATACTGCGCCGTCGCAATTGAAACCAAGTTCATGGGCACAGCCTTCAAACGCGTCATGCTGGATGATGCTGTTATAGAGGTCAAACCTGGTGATAAAAAAACTATCGACAAAACTATCGATATCAAAGAAATTACGAACGCTGGTCCAAACAACGTATCCGAAGTCAAAATTTTTGAATTCTGCCAGGACACAAAGCCATCCGCCACCGTAACAGCTCTGTCCATGATTGATGCCTGCACAGCAGCAAACAATTGTTTGGCGATCAAGCCGTAATTCGATCGGAACCAGTCAGTTTCTTAGCGCAATACGATTCATTTTTTGTTTTTTGTCAAATTCAACGGGTTGGCTTCGGCCAACCCGTTTTTTAACTTTCACCTTCCAGACATTAAAGCCTGGCGGCCTAATTCCGATAAGATCGGCACAATTTGCCTTTAGCAGAGAGGGGGCTGTAGCGTGATGAACGCTCAGACAAAGATGATTGGAGTTATTGTAGCAGGTCTGACACTGTCAACCCCTGCAGGTTTTGCTGCGACACAGCAGCAGGGCCAACAAGCAAGCCAATTTCAGTCCTCGCAGAAAAGCCAAGGTAAAAACCAAAGCCAACAAGCTGGGATTACGCAAAAATCCCAACAGAAGCAATCTTCGAATTCCGTCAAAAGAACGCCACGCCTTTCAGCTCGAAATCCCAATGACCAACTAACTGAAGATGTAGCACCCAACAATGAAGTGCGCCAATTTCATGAAGTTCTAAACGACCTGCTTTCAGAGTTCGCTTATGATGTTAAGCAAGGGCAGATTAATGGCCTAAAAAATCTTTCGATTAGGCGAGTAGACATCTCTGACACTCTACCAAAAACCTACGAGCAATACGCCGAACTACTGGTTACCGAACGGATCCGCGAGAACAGCAAAGTAAAACTTGTGAATTGCATACCA
>CAMDGW010000097.1 GCA_945897695.1 Pseudobacteriovorax antillogorgiicola
AGGCTTTGTATAGCAAGCCTTCAGCGGCCTCAATGCGCATCGCCATCTCAGCAAGCTTGAATGCAACAGCTTGATGCTTACTAATCGACTGCCCAAAAGTCTTACGCTCATTGGCATATTTAATCGTCATATCCAAAGCACCCTTAGCCAGACCTAGTCCCATTGCGCCAATCGACAGTCGTCCATTGTCTAGGGTTTCCATCATTATCTTAAATCCCTGTCCGATTTGACCTAGAATCTGGGACTCCGGAACCTCTAAGTTATCAAAATAAAGCTCACCAGTATTACTGGCCCGCCACATCATTTTATCCTTCATAGCACGCCGCGTAAGTCCCTTAGCGTTGGCATCAACAAGGAAACAACTAAGTTCAGCGCGACCATCTGGCCTACGACCAGTTACCGCCTGAACAGTAATTCCTTTCGTCAATTCGCACGCGCTGTTCGTGATCCAGATTTTGCTACCGTTGATGACCCAGCACTTCTTGGACTCATTCCAAACAGCGTTAGTACGACTTGCCTGAGCGTCACTTCCCGCCTCCGGCTCCGTCAGCCCAAATCCCCAAAGCCCCTTACCAGTGCAAAGATCGGGCAAATATTTTTTCTTCTGCTCCTCATTTCCATAATAGTATATGGGGGCCGCGCCGAGGCTATTGTGGGCTGCGATAGTTGCCGCCTGACTTCCGTCAACTTTCGCAAGCTCCTCAACAACTGCAATGTAAGAGATATAATCCATCCCTTGCCCACCATACTTTGTTGGAACAACGGTACCGAATAGTCCTAACTCACCCATTTTTTGAGTCAAAGGAATACTAAACTGCTCTTTTTCATCCAAATCCTTGGCAATAGGAGCAATTTCTGTCCTGGCAAAGTGACTAACCGTATCACGGAGTAGCTTCAATTCTTCTGATTCACTATATTCATATGCCATGAGCGTTCCCTCTTATTCCTGTTCCTCAAAATCAAAATCAATCTCAATGTCACGAACTCGACCCTCTCGACCTGTTGTACCCTGCAGAATTCCTCGATAAGACTGATAGCGCCTCAATGCAACCTCATTCCGCTCAACAGCATCTTTGACCGCACAACCAGGCTCATCCAAATGGCGACAACCCTGATACTTACATTGGTCCATAAAAGCCCGGAGATCCAAAAACCCGTATACAAGATCCCTGTGCGAAAGCTCCTGTAATACAAAACTGCGGATTCCTGGCGTATCAATCACATACCCACCTGTGCCAAGCTTTATAAAGCTGGCATAAGACGTCGTGTGGCGTCCCTTATAAAAAATATCCTCGTTCTTTTCTACAGCTTGTACCAATTCAGGCTCAAACAGGTTTACAAGAGAACTCTTACCAACTCCGGAGTGGCCCGAGAGCATAGAGACCCGGCCCTTAAGTGACATTTTAAGCTCCTGAATGTCTATGTTCTTCTTGGCCGCTGGCGAATTTGCCTGAACACTGTACACCTGATAGCCCAAACTCCTGTAAATCTCGACATTTGCGGAACACTCAGCCTGAAACTCAGACTTTTCATGGGCCAATAGATCCTTCTTATTTAAAACAATGATCGGACGTATTCCCTGCAATTCGGCGAGAACCAAGTAGCGGTCTATAAGTCCCCACTTAACAGTTGGTCCCACATAGCTAGCCACGATCAAAAGCTGATCCACATTACTAGCTAACACGTGCTCCATACCCCTGCGATGAGGGTCTAGACGCTTGATCATATTTCTTCTAGGAGACAACAATTGCATGACGCACTGCGGGAGATCTGTCACCACACCTGCATTATCTTCGGTAGTACGCGTACAAAGAACTCGGTCTCCGACCACAATAAAATTTCTCTGTTCTCTTTTCGCCTGGAGAAATTTTCGTGCGATAGTTGCAAGCCATACGTCCCGGGTCTTGATCTGTCCCTCTTCTGGTTCAGGCGACACAAAAGCATACCTTTTATGCACTTCAACTACGCGTGCGGCGAATCCTTCTGGAAACTTCTCAAACCACTTGATCTCTTCAACTTCAAACTCTTCTTCAAGCTGGGATGCTTTTGAAGATTTTTTTTCGCGCGGTTTCATCTTCGAGACCCGGTCATAAGACTCGTCATCGTCTTCAAACTGCCGCCAATTTCCGCCCTTACGACGCAAAATCAAAGACCTTTCATGCGTGATAAATTCTGGCGTATATCAAGACTGAGTAACGCTGAGGAAACCTCAATACTTTCAGAAAACTTATCCGTTAGTCGCCAAGTTTTCTCATCAACTCGCTCAATCATTCGATGCTCTGCGAGCTGGTCCAGAATGGAAGTAAATACCTGCGCACTTGGAAGCTCTAGCTCAGTCGCACCGGTCAACAAACTAATCCGCTGTGCCATCATAACGCAGCGTTTTTGAAAGTCATCCATTCCAAATACCGCATTTGATCCGTATTGACTAAGTAGCTGAGATGCCAGGGCAAACCTCTCCATAGACGCACCAACAACCAAACCTAAAGTTCTAAGTATATTGAATTCAATACTCGTCATTTCGGGTCTTATTAATGAGCCGTCCTGCGCGCGAGCGAGAAGCTTTATATCAAGCATCGTCTTAATATAGGCTGAGACGACACTTTCAATTTCAGACTCCTCCCAGTGTAAGAAAAATTCTTTTTTGAGGATCAGATAGAACATCTTTATACCGTGCAAAATGACTTTTTCTTCTATCGAGTCATTATGTTGAAGAAAGTAGGCGATCACAGATGGGATAGTAAAGAGATGGGCTATATTATTACGGTAATAAACAATGTAACTAGCCTGAGGTTCGATAGCGTGAATCACGTCGCCACCAGGATGAGAAAAGCGCGAAAGCTTCCCGTATTCCTCAGCATTTTCAACGACCGTCTTAGCGGATACGTCAGGCAGCCGAGCATCTGGGGAGTAGGGCATCAACTTAAAAAGCTGCTGGAACTTTTCAATATAGGCGATCAGCTCTTCCTCTGGGAGAGCTCGCTGCCTGGTCGCGAGTAGTATAAGCGACACTAATGCCACCGAACCGGCTATGGCTGCCTCATTAATTCTGACCATAACATTTTGGGCAACACCTTGGACTAAAGGATTCAACCATGTTGGTTTTGAATCGAGACCGTATGTTTGATCGGCCCACCCAGGCTGATGACGATCAAGATAAGCACGAAGATCTAACGGCTCTGCAAAACCTATATATGCATGACCATGGGAGGACTTAAGTGCCTTCCGACCCTGTACTAATTGCCCAACGCTTTCTGCCTTCTTTTTGGATCCGGCGAGCTCTTTGCGATATGTTTTCACTTCAGCAACACGGTCATAAGAAAAATAAACTGGAACGAAAAAAATAGGTCTATCGTGATTGCGCAAAAAACTACTTACAACCATCGCCACCATTCCCGTTTTCGGCTGAAGTAGCTTGCCGGTGCGGCTTCGCCCCCCCTCCAAAAAGAACTGCACGGGATAGCCTTTATGCAAAAGGAAAGCCACGTACTCAGTGAAGGCTACTGAGTAAAGTCTGTTATTATTGAATGTTCGCCGGATGTAAAAAGCACCAAGTCGTCGGAGAAAACTCCCAACTGGCCAAAAGTTCAAATTTATTCCAGCTGCCACATGAGGGGTCAGTATGCGCTGATCGTAGAGAACATAATTTAACAGTAGATAATCCATATGAGAACGATGACAAGGCACGTAAACCACTTCAGCATTTGCCGGCAAATTGCGGACACGCTCAATATGTTCGACCCGTACGCCACTATATATTTTTGTCCAAAGACGTTTAAGCAAAACCGATGTCCCTGATATCACCTCGGGAGAGACTTCTGCTGCGATTTCCGAAATGTACTCCTTGGCAAGACGCTCAGCGCGCACACGAGGAATATTCTTTTTACGGCATTCATCATCGATCGCAGTACGTAATCCCTTGCCCCGAATCAAGGTTTCAATCACTCGACTTCGGCTAACAAGACCAGGACCAAGCACTGCGGCACGCAATGTTTGAAAGTGAACGCGTACCACCCTGGTTAACTTACGGGCTGTTTGTTCAATACCTTGTGAGGCCGTCAGCTGCTCCCGAAGCAAAATCGGCTTGGAGAAATTCACTGCAACTGATTTGCCCTGAGCCAAAACAATTAAAAGTTTCTGAAGAAATCCCGCTCGGTCGTCATCCGGAAAAAAAAGTTTGAAGACACTAGGCTCACTTCGATTAGGTGCACGCCCCCAAAACACACTAACTGGTACCATCTGTACATCAAAACCATCTTCCATCTGAGCTCTACGAAGCAGCTTAAAAAATGGAGAAGGAGGCTCATTGCGGTAAGCTCCATATGTTCTGAGAATTCCAACATGACTCAGGTATATGCTGGCTGCATCCTTCCGAGCACCCAACTCATCGATACTGGCCAAAGGCCTCGGAAGACCTTTTTTCTGGCAAAAAATATCCAGAACGAGAAAATCAAAAATCGTATTTGACTTGAGCACGTAACAGATAGGCCTATTGGGATCCACGCCAAGGTCTGCAAGAATATCCTCATCCGGAACAAGCTTCGCCCGCACCCATCCCTCTAGGAAGGATCTAAGCCATCCAAACCAATTTAGTCTTGATTGACCAGCTGCCATCAGTTCGCCCTCAGAACTCAAGGTTGTCGATCAAGCGAACATCACCAAATAAAACTGCAACGATCATCACAAGATTTTTATCTGCCACCTGACCTATTGCAGGCTCCAAACTAAAACAATCAACGATCTCAGCGTACTGTATGGTCATCCTTGGACATCTGGAAATACTATCAGAGAAAGCCGCAAGGAGCTTGCCCCTTGAACGCTCTCCCCCCTGCCAAGCAGCGCGAGCAGCCGAGAGTCCCTTGTAAATCAAAGTGGATTCTTCCCGCTCCTCAGCACTCATGTAGCGATTGCGACTACTCATTGCCAGACCGTCTTTTTCGCGAACTGTATCACAGCCCCTGATCTCTAGAGGCAACTCAAGATCAAGCGCCATCCGCTCAATCAATCGCCACTGCTGGTAGTCTTTTTTCCCGAACAACGCGAGGTCAGGACTCACGATATTCAAAAGTTTCAAAACAACTGTCAGCACTCCATCAAAATGACCCGGTCTGAACTTTCCGCAGAGACCATGAGACATTTTTTTGTTGATAACAGACGTTTGGAAACCGATAGGGTAAATCTCGGCAGCGGCTGGCGCAAAAACCACATCGGCACCCACTATCTTCAATTTCTCAACATCATCTTTCAGGGTTCTGGGATAGCGCGCAAAATCTTCTGTTGGTCCAAACTGAAGCGGATTTACAAATATGCTGACGATTACACGCGCCCCTTCCGCTCTCGCCAGCAGCACCAATGACAAATGGCCATCATGCAGCGCGCCCATGGTCGGAACAAACGCAACCTTCTCGCCGGCAGCTCGCCAACGCGCCACTGTGCTTCGCAATTCCGCGATATTAAGAATGGTATCCGGCGCCAAATTTAAATTCCTAAATGAAAGCACATTAATCAGTGCGATCTAGGTATGATGGCAAATTCCCTTGATTATTCAATAGAATAGAAAAAAAAATCGCCCGAACTCGGGCGATTGTTTCATTTGGAGATCCGATAGGTGAGAAGATTATATAATTGCCCTCCTGGCAATTCGGCCCATCCTAGGCCCACACAATTGAAGTGAACAGCCTGTTCAACTTCCTCCATCTCCGTAAGGGCCCCGACGCTCGCAGCGCTTGACCCATCCCATCAGGATACCGCGTAAGCCTCGTGACTTACATGAAGGGATTCGGAGCCAGTCAGAAAAACTTTAGCGGCCAGGTCCCAAGGGGCAAGGCGGCATCTTATGCACACTGCAAATATCAATTATTATTGAGGAAAGTCTTCCAAGGAAGCTTTTGCCTGAAGGTGAATCCGGCGTTTGCGCCCCTTGTTCCCAAGAATCCCCAAAGACTTTCCGTTGTATATAACATCCACCATGCTTGCATCGCCCAGGTAGATCTCCGCACGATCATTAAACGTGAATCGATAAGAGTCCGGAGTAAATCTGTTACGCTCTAGTTTTTTACCATCGATGGTTAATTTAATGTCAACATCACCTGAAACCTTCACCTCAAGGATCTGTTCAAAGGCCGCCCCTGGAGCTGATGCCATGTAAAGAGGGTTATCGTTGTCAGACGCAATTGATCGTCCAGCGTCAACGGGTGCCGCTGCTGAGGCTGAAGCAGCTACAGCTATAACTTTCATCGCGTCAGCATTTTTATTTTGAACGTTCAAATCGGTACCGGATGCCTGTGCATCAGAACTCGTGATGGCGGTAGTTACATTTGAACCGTCAGGCGTCAGATTTTCCTGCTCAAGGGTCAAAATCTCCGAGGAAGAGCTCCCGTCCGAAGCCTTTTCCGTAGCAGCGGAAAACTGAGCTGTTGCCACTGGCTTCGTTGCTAAGCGTGCTTTGTGCAGAGTTCCAGCAGCCCAACGCCCAAAGACCAGCCCTACAAAAACTGTGGCAAAGCCAGCCAAAATCCAAAGTCGAATCTGCGGGCTAACAATACTATGTACAATCCAAGCGGGCATCTTTACACGCAAACGCTTGGTGTTGGATTTATTTGATGCAGGGAGGCGTGGCTTTTCTCCGACCTGAGGAAAATCATTGGTCATAAGCCTCTGAGATACCGAAGATAATACATTTACAGGTTCTGCGATACGCGCCTGGACGGTTTTGGTTTTGTGGGGCTCCATCTGTAGATTCGACTTCTGACTATTAGAATTATCAGCTGCCGGTGCAATGACAGCACTTCCCCAGCATGCGTCATAGAGTCTGAGACCTTCGATCGTGTCCGTTCTCAAAAGCCTTGTGATGTTCTTAATAAATCCACGTCCGAAAACTTTCCCTGGCAAACCTTCTAAGTTGCCGGATTCTAGGCTCAAAATATAATTCTTGCTAATCCGTGTTTCCTGGGACACGGCCTCTATGGAAAGTCCAGAGCGCTCTCGTGCGTGACGCAGCCATGTTGCCAAATCCCCACGAGCTACCTCTTGATTGGAGATGGATGCGGCAGAGCCGGAATTCGGGGAGACATCTGTCATCTTTTTATACTCCCAATGAAGGTCAATTCATGAGTCTTTTGTGATACACTGAATCTTTGAATGAACCTGGTTCACTCATAGGAATCATGATTTATGACAAAAGCCGTAAGTTTTGCCTTTGCTTTCAGTCTAATACTGGCAGCCACAGGGTGTCAAACCCTGAACGACAATCAGAACAAGTCTGTTAAACCAGACTCAAACACAGATCTATCTGTCGCAGAGGCCTTCCTCGAAGGAGGCAGACCTGACAAAGCCATGTACGAACTGAGGACCTTACTCGAGCGTGAGCCAAGGAATGCCAAAGCTCACACGCTGATGGGCCTATCTCAACTAGCCCTCAAAAATCCTCGAAAGGCTATCGAACACCTTGAAAACGCTTGGAAACTAGAAGCTAAGCCCGAGCATGCTCTGAATCTTTCATCCGCCTATCTTGAGAATAACCAGCTCGAATCTGCTCAAAAAATAATCGTTGCGGGTCTATCCTTGAAAGAAAAACCGGCGTATCGAAATAAAGAGCGCTTCTATCATAACCTCGGCTTAATTGCAGAACGCAAGGGAAGCCTTGTGGCAGCTGAAAAATCTTACAAAAGAGCTCTTGAGGAAAACCCAACCTTCTACCTAAGCCGCGCAAGGCTTGCACAAATACTCGAAGAAAAGAAAAAATTTGATCAAGCCAAGGACCATTGGGAGATGGCAAGATCATCGTGTCCGGGATGCTTTGAAGCAGTAGAGCGTTTGTCTTCCTATTATCGAAACAAAGGAAATATCAGGACGGCCCTAGGTTTGGTTAAAGATTACCGGCGTATTGAAGGGCTAAATCCAGGTGAGTCAAAAAAAGCCGCAGAATTGGAGCAGGATCTAAAAAATGAAATGACCAAATCTGCGTCAAATAGGACTTCTGAAAATAATAAGGACATCGAAAGGTAAAAAAGTATCCATGCATTTACGAAAACACCTTGTCGCAGCTACCACAGTCATTCAAATACTTTTTGCAAGTCAATCTAGTTCAGCAGCCTCCCAGAAAGACGCTGCTGCTGAATCTGACCAAACAACCGCGCGATACAAAAATCTTGAAACTCTTGCACGCGGACTTTTTTACCTTGAAACCATGTACGTTGACCCTGAGAAAGTCAAAGAAGACGACATGGTTCAGCATGCGCTCAAGGGAGTCGTGGATCATCTAGATCCCCACACCATGCTCATGCCAGCCAAAGCCTTCGAACAGATAACAACCGAGACTCAGGGAAAATTTGGTGGCGTTGGCATTATTGTTTCCCAAGAACGAGGCAAAATCGTCGTTGTCAGCCCTATTGAAGACACTCCCGCCCACAAGGCCGGCGTTAAAGCCGGAGACGAGATCATTGAAATAGACGATCAGGTTGTCGCTAAAATAA
>CAMDGW010000098.1 GCA_945897695.1 Pseudobacteriovorax antillogorgiicola
CTGCTTCTGCAGTCATCTGATCCAGTTCCACTAGTTCCTGATAGTTCACCTTCAGTAGATCTAGTTCCCGTGCGACGTGAGCACTTAGTTCACGGAATATACGGATGATTTCAAGTTTTTCTGCTACCTCGACATCAAGGAGCTCTTGGTTTAAGTGGGCGATGGCGGTTGGTTCCAGAAATAATGTCTGGCCCGAGTCAGATGTATCAACGATAGTCCCTTTCACGCGTCCTCGTCCGTCGAGCCTGATTGGGATTACATATTTTTCATGACGCACCGTGTAGAAATCGTCTTGCAGGTAATCCTGGATATCAAGATCGTGAAGTAGGCGCGTGATCGTCTCTTCAATTCTTTTTCTAAGTGTATTTTTTGCTCCTCGAATCGCTGCTAGCTCTTCGGATGCTGTATCAAGGATGGCCCCATCCGGGCCCACAGATAGCTCAATCACTTGAATTAACTTTGGTAGTGGATTGAGGATTCCTCTAATGCGCTGCAAGATAGGGGATTTCGGTGCAAATGAGTTTGTAAAGGCAAGCACACGTTTGGTCGACATCAAGATTTCAAAAATGACACGTAAATCTGTTCCTTCGAGTAGCTGACCTTTTTCTGTAGCTTTAAAAACCTGATGTGGTTTTTTTAATTGGCCAATAGGGGCCTTGTAGCCTGCCCTCACAATATCTCGAAGGGTTGTGACAGCAGCCCAGCGTTGGCTGATTTCTGTTTTTTCCAAGCGAGGTTCAAGGGTGCTACACGACAGCTGAGCCTCATCGGTTTGCGCATGCTGCGCGAGTCGGGCTGTTAGCAGTGGCCATTCCAATTTTTCCAAGATTCTTCTCAATTGCACTGCTGTTTTACTCCTCCCAGGTACGCCTCAGATATTTGGAGCGCTCGTTGCTCATTCTGAGGGTTGCAAAGATTCCAGTCACCCAAAAACTTAGCGAAATGAGTGGTGATTAAACCGGCTCAACGCGGCAAAGGCCTTGGTGTCAGCGCAATTGGCAGTGGGCTGACTTGGTATATTTTTGTTACTGTCTATGTGGCCAACTGGCTTGAGAACTATGGATCATCCTGTTGCTGAGAAATTTATCTTGAAATTCATAGAATTATTTTATAAAAATTTGAAGTAGATAAGCAGAAAAAAATCAAAAAAGGGGGGAGCATGCTCTCGAGAATAGGTCATTTACTGATTTCTTGCCTTTTATTTGAACTCGTAGCCTGTAGCGATCAAGCCAAGCAACCTGAGAATTCAATGGAATCAGGGGGAACCGGCACGACTCAGGGTGATTCTGGAAATTCCAAACCAGGGGCACCATCATCGCGAGACAATCTGATTACAATGTCGTTTACCAAGTGGGGTGACGTCATTTCTGTGGACGCTGGATTGGTATACTCCGAAGTAACAGGAGGAAAATGCAAGTTTTCCAATCCAGTGAAAACTGATGAGTCAACTCGATGGAGCCCATTTCAGATTTATTGGGTGATTTTTGATCGGCAGGATGAGGTCCGAAACGGCAAAGAGTTCTTTGGGATATTTTACGAAAATGAGTCACATAAATCTGATTCTCTGGTTCGTAGAGACGGTGCTCGTCCCCATGGTTTTAGCTATTTGACGGATCAGGCAGCTGGTTATGTCAATCTTTCACCGGTCACCATGTATGATGACGACTCAAGACTGCATACTGTGATGAACGTAGCAGGTCACAAAGCTGCCATTCGCTCCTATGCTGAACTTATTGATGGGTCGTGCGGAACCCGCACGGAAGCGTGTCGCGGTGGTGAAGAGTGCTACCAAAGTGGAAAATTTGCTCCATTAGGCAATATTCACGTCGTACAAAATATTGTGGGACTCCCAAGGGAAGTGCATCAAGAACCCACGCACCGGGTCGCTAAGAGTAGATAAGTATCGACATCTGATTGACTCCATCGGATAACTGAGGGGTCTTTTTTATTGCGGAGCGTCCTTTGGTGGATTCCAAGACCGTTGCTAAATATGATTCTGATGCGGAATCTTTTATTGCCGACTGGATGAGTCAGCCACCAGTTATGCTCCGTAGACTAATCATCAACAACTTCACACCCAAATCAAAGATTCTAGATATTGGGTCAGGTTCTGGTCGAGATGTAGCTTGGATGACCGAAGCTCAGTTTAATGCAGAAGGAGTCGATGCTTCAAAAGGGCTGTTGTCTGCCGCAAGGTTGAAATATCCTCACGCCGTGTTCCGCTATGATACCCTTCCTGCTCTAGCAAATACTTTGTCAGCTGCTTACGATCATGCTTTGTGTTCAGCGGTACTGATGCACCTGCCAAGAGGAGAAATTCCTGCGGCGGTTGCCAATATTGTCCGTGTCGTTGCTTGCGGCGGAAAAATCATTTGTAGTGTTCGGCCATCCAGAGAATTAACCGAGCGCGAGGCAGATGATCGGTTATTCACGGATATTAACCTTGACGACTTGGCTGCAATGTTTAGGGCCAATAGTTGCAACGTCCTTGATGCGCAGTCAACATTTGCTGCGGGAACTGATCGCATCTGGCACACTCTAGTGCTTGAAAAGATATCGTCTTAGTTATTCGAATAAGTCCTGGTCAGCGAGCTCATCTTTGACACTTTCCAGTGGTTCTTTTGTGGGTATCGCATATTCATCACTGGCCCAGGCAGCAAGATCCCCTGTCTGACATACTTCAGAACAAAACGGTCTTACCGCATTAAGCTGGCTATAAACGGATGGCTTCCCACATGTTGGACATGGCACCATCCGTAACGTACTGCTGGTTACTAATTGTTCAGGGGTTCCTTTAGCCTTTTTCATTTTTTACCCTCTCGTCTCCAGTCTTGAGGCGAAACGTAATTTCTTAAGCCCCAGATTCCTACTTTATTAGCCTTGGCTTTTGCTTCTGCGGCGTCATATTTATCTTTCTCGATCCGTTTGGTCTTGCCTTTGTAGCGCTCGGCCAAACCAAGCTCAAGCAGCTTATTGTTGATACATTCATCCGCGACATAAATTTCGATGACAGGTCGATTGTAGGGATCAAGATCTACTTGGCGCACATAAGTGTTTTTCTTCTTCACTACCAAATCTACAAGTGTATCTTTGGACACTGAGCCCATGGGCTGACCATCGCTTTTTGCCTTGCCGTACCGTCCCACCTCCGGCGCGTCGATTCCGGCAAGTCTGGCGTTAAACCAGAGGCCAGAATCGGTCACGACTCGGCAGGTATCACCGTCGTGGCAGTGAACAATCTCAGCCGGTACTTTTTTGTCGGGCGTATCCGTTGATTCGTCAGCTTTTAACTGTGGAGATGTGAGGAGCGCTGCTGCGGTGGCTAGGGTCATCAGCTGGAACGAGTGATTCATGAGCATAGTCTCCCGAGGGGGGTTATGACCAGAGACTACGAAGAAAAATATAAAAGCTCAATCTTGTTTCGGGTTGTTAAAAAAATGTCCATAAAAGACGAACTGTCGGATTACTAATCAGTAAGCCAACATAATCTTTGAAGTTCAGTAGTTATTTCCCTTTAGTCCAGATTGAATGCAGGAACTGGTAGCGATTTTTCGAACGTCGTGATGAGGCTGACCCATTCAACTTGATCGTTTTCGTCGCTGTGGATCACCCGGACCCCGTAGAGCAGGTTTTGGTTTTCCGAAAATTTGCGCACGACTTTTCCAAAACAAGCGATTTTACGAGGTTGACCCCTAAAAGTGGCCGTCATTTCGATCTCGAGTAGCGTGTTTTCAATAAAAGGAGGCGTTTTCTTCATGTCGGCGCACTGGAGAAGCATGCCGCTTCGCGAAAGATTGGCGACGGGAATTTCATAGGAAAACTTTGTTCCCAGCGTCTTTGCTGTCACTTTTAGATCATGGGGTGGGGTGAATCTGGTAGCCGGAGGATTTTTTTCGATGATGATGGTGTCTTTGTCAGTCATTGCCCGTTGCCTCCAATAAGTCTTCATAAGATCGGAATATTCATAGATCTTCTTGAGTCACAGCACGATGAATCAGCAGGAACTTAAATGAATCACTTCAAAATTCTTTTTTTGTTGTTGAAAAGACAACCCCAGCCATCATGAGTTCAATAGACACCGCAATATTTGCAATTTGTTGATTTGCACGTCCAACACACATGCGGAGCACACGGGAAGCTGGTTCTTGAGCTGGGGGTGATTGCCCAAAGTCACTGGAGACGACAATCAGTGAGCCAATATTGCTTTTGAGGTTTACGCTCAGATCGTCGACTTCCCTCATGATTGCCTCCGACAGCTGCCATTCATCATGCTTGGCTGATAATTTGGCGATCTCGTTTCCAATCCACTGACTCACGGAGTCTACGACTATCAGTGAATTTGGGTATTTCTTACGCGCATCAGCCAAAGACTCAACAAGGTTGAACGGCGCGTCTACATTTACCCATGTCGATGGTCGCGCTGCTTTTAGAGTCGTAATTCGCTCGTTGATTCCACTAACGGTGTTGGCGGCCGTGCCTATCCAGATCACCTCACTTTGCTGAGATGCCAGTTGAGTGGCTCGTGCAGTTTTCCCTGTCCAAGCCCCGCCACATATAAACAACCTGTATGGAGTCATGCTAGAATTATACCCCAGTGATGCCATCAGTAAAAATTTTACCTAGTGATCTTCTCGTCAAACTTTATTTGATGGTGGTAAGGCACTGAAATAACAGGTATTATTTTCTAGACTTGGGCGCGCTAGCAGGCTTCCGAAGACGGTTTTAGAGGAGAGTGTGGCTATGAAAAACTTATCGATCATGATTTTTTGCACCTTCTTGCCTTGCTCGGCCATTGCGGGAACCCTTGAAGCACAAAAGGATTCTGAGGTCTATGCGGCTGGCGACAAAAAGTCGGAGGTGATTGCAAAGCTCAGCAAAGGCGACATTGTCACCTCGACCGAGCGTGTAGGCATGTACTGGCAGGTTAAGACGAAAGACGGCAAATCCGGGTTCGTCAGTGTTCTGGCTGTTAGAGCTAAAACTGATGGGAGTGCAAATTTAAACGATGCCATTCGCGAAGCCGTAAAGGACGGTCGCGGTGCTGCAGCAGCTGACAGTGGTCGCTCGCGGAGCTCAGTGATGGGTGTTCGAGGTTTGGACAATACATCCGAAACCGCAATGGCAAGTAGCCTTAAGCCGAACATGATGGCGGTCTATGGGATGGAAGATCTGGACTTACCTAAGGGCGCCGTTGATCAGCAGGCTGAACTCGTTTCGTCCGAGATTGAATCAAGGATGTCTCGGTCTAAGTAAAAAGTCGTTTTGTTTTTTAGGTTTCTAGATAAGGGGAGACAAGTCCATGGATAGGACAGGTTTAGTGTTTTTTTCTTCGCTGATGGCTGCGCTGATGATCATCGGATGCGCATCCAAAAAACCACCAGAATCTGAAGTTAAGCTCACAAAAGAAGAACAGCAGTTGCTCGATGATTACAAAGCCGAGATCAACGTTGGTCGTAACATGGCAGGGCGCCTCTTTGCTTTCTATGGTGAGTACGAAGATCCAGGTCTGACGGCATATATCAATCAGGTTGGCCGATTCGTGGCTAAAAACGGTGATTACCCAGATCGTAAATATATGTTTGGAATTTTAGACTCCGATAGTGTTAACGCGTTTGCTTGTCCAGGGGGCTACATACTTGTGACGAGAGGCGTTATCCGTAGCGCTGAAAACGAGGCTGAGCTTGGTGCGATTCTTGGTCATGAATCAGCCCACGTCGGAAAACAGCACATGTTTAAGACGCTTAAGTCTATGAGCAAAGATGACTTGGCAAAAGCTGAAGCTGAGTTCAAAGCTAAACGACGACCAGATAAACACTCTCGTGCTCGCACAAGAATTATGTCTGAGGAAAACGACGGACTGGCTGCTGTCGCTAAGTTGATGATGACTGCGAGTGGAGCTGGCATCGGAATACTGCAGGCCGCTAAGGCGGGAATGGGTCTTCTACTTGAAAAAGGTCTCGATAAGGACCTTGAGTTTGAGGCAGATCGCGAGGGTGTAAAATACGCAATTCGCGCGGGCTATGAACCGAAAGCACTGGATCAATTCCTGGCTCGTCTTGCAGAACAAAAGAAGAAGTCGAGCGATAAAACAGTGATGGATGTGACTCATCCATCGATTCCTGATCGTCGCCAAGAGATAGCTAATGTCCTGAATAAAATGAGTGCCAGTGAAATTATCGGCGCCGTCGGCAAAGATCGCTACGACGCTGCTCGTTCAACCTTGCTGTCCAAAAAGAAAGGATAATCTTCATGAAATACAGTTTATTCACACTCGCTGGATTAACCTCATGCATGCTGAGCTCGATCGCTACGGCTGATCAAATGCATTACCGCAACATCATCATAGGTGAACGTGCGCAAGGACTTGGCGGCGCATATGTCGGCGTTTCAGATGACGCATCAGGGGTTTATTATAATCCAGCCGGTTTGGCTTTTGCTCAGTCAAACGATATCTCCGGTTCTGCGAATGCCTTTTATAGTAAGACGGTCACCTATAAAAAAGCCCTTTTCGGTTATGAAGATTGGAAGGAAAAAAGTGGCGGAACTTTTGCTCCCTTTTTTGGCGCTATGCAAAAACTTGATAAATATCTGCCCGGGCTTGTTGGTGGGTTTGCTTACTACATGACTGATTCAGAGCTTAAAGATCAAGATGATCTGATCGCCGGTAAATATGGCCTAACGCGCTTTCATCGTTCGGCCAATCAAAGGGCATCAACCTACGTGGCAGCAGGTGCTCTTGGCTACCGCGTCTCTCCAAATCTTGGTATTGGTCTAGGGCTCGGGTACGTGAAAGCCGATGAGTTGATTCAGGTGTCTCAAAATCAGGTATTTACAAATTATTATTTGTTACAGAGTCTTCGTGAAAGCTTGATTGTACACGGTGCGCAGGCGTCTTTTGGAATACAATGGGCGCCATCGTCCAAGGTTGCACTGGGATTCACGGCTAAAAGTGGAGCCTACGCATCCCAGAAGTTAATTCAAACCACTGACTTCCTAGAGCTATCGACTGAAGGTATAAAATCAACACCGACAGAAATCACATCCTCAAATCCCCTCGGTTCTATGCCATTAGAGCTCAGAGCTGGTCTTGCATGGTTCGCGTCACCAAGATTTTTGCTGACTACAGATGTCGATTGGCATGACAAGGCAAAGGACATGGATTCAAAGACGTCAGGGGTTTACTCGCGTGATGCGGTATTGAACTATGCTATGGGCATGGAGTACTACGCGACACCTTCACTGCCTCTGAGGGCCGGATTTTTTACAAATAATGATGCGACGCCTAATCCGACGACGTCTGGGTCCCATTCAGCAGATCATATTGACTATATGGGTTTGACTATTTTTGCAGCACTAGCTCAGCCCACTAGCCAGTTGTCAGCCGGGGTTGTCCTTCAGAAAGGGACGGGAAAGGCTAAAAAGCTCGGCAATGCGGCAGTCCTTCAGGATGTTGAAGCGTTAGCCTATACGTTGGCCTTTTCAGCGACACACAGTTTCTGATATAGTCGCTCGCGTGTGGGTGGATAAATTTAAGTCACGCCTGTCATTTTGCGGGGCCACAGGCCCCGCCTGTTTTTTTGTGTGACGGGCAGATTTGTCAAAGGAATTTTTATGGCAGAAGAACTCATTCCATTTACAAAAGATGGATACCAAGCCCTTCAAGAGGAGCTCCATCGCTTAAAACAAAGCGATCGCCCGAAGGTCATTCAGGATATTGCTGATGCAAGGTCTCATGGTGACTTGAGCGAGAATGCAGAATATCACGCTGCTCGTGAACGTCAGGGATTTATCGAAGGTCGTATTGGCGAACTGGAGGGAAATCTTAGTCGCGCTAACATCATCGACTTTTCTGGTGATGCCGCCGCAAAATCTCAGGTGCGGTTTGGCGCCTTTGTGACCGTGCAAGATGAAGCTACAGGCGATAAAAAAACCTACCGCGTTGTGGGGGATCTTGAAGCAGATATTCAAAAAAACAAGATTTCGGTTAGTTCCCCGATTGCCCGAGCGCTCCTTGGCAAAAAAATTGACGACATGATCGAAGTCCACGCTCCCAAGGGCTCGGTGGAGTATGTGATCACAGAAATTCGTTATTAAGTTCTAAATACTCAGACTAAACGTGAGCCCCGGGCCCAAACAGCTCGGGGTTTTGTGCGTCCAAGATCAGCGATAAACTCTTCGCAGGATGCAAGAGGCATGAGAAGAATATCGGCGTCGCGTCCAGGGGTCAGGGCGCCTTTAGTGGATTCCAGGCGCAATGAGCGCGCTGGGACCCATGTAACTGCCGCAAGCGCCTCGGCCATGGTCAGTTTGCAGTGCAGGGCTCCGATGGTCATGACAAGCCTTAAATTATCAACCGGGCAGCTTCCCGGATTATAGTCAGTTGCTAGACCCACTGGGCAGCCTGCGTCCTTGATCGGTTGGCTATTCGTATATGGAATGGACGTGTAAAGAG
>CAMDGW010000099.1 GCA_945897695.1 Pseudobacteriovorax antillogorgiicola
TTTTCAGAACCCATCCCATCAGTGCACTTGAGTTTACCGTTTGCATTCTACTAGCTACTGCTGTTGGAGCAGCAGCCGAGTTGGAAAAAATGATCCGTAGACTAAAAAGTCCGTCAGCAATCAACCCATAGCTGAACTGTTCGGCTGACTGAACAAAACAAATCGCATAATCCAACCGATAACCGTCAGGACGATTGAACCAATAACGGCCGGCATAAAGCCGTTAATTGAAAAACCAGGAGTCAGAGCTGCCGCGATTTTTAGGGCAATTCCGTTTACTACGAACAAAAATAGACCAAAAGTTAGCACCGATAGCGGCAAAGTTAAAATCGCCAGCACCGGCCAAATAAAAATATTCACGAATCCAATGACAACCGACGCTAGTAGCGCCGATACCAGTCCTTGAACATGGAAACCAGGCACAAAATACGCCGTGAGTATAAGTGCTAAGCTAGCAATAAACCAATGAACTAAATAAGGCATCATAACTTACGTCCTCGCTATTTTTATCGACCTTCAACTTGAGTACCCCATCAAGTAAGGGGTCTATCATAATCATCAGATAAGGCTATGGTTCTTTTTTAATCTTTCAAGGTCATGGGAAAAACCTCTGACTCTCAGAACTGCACCTGATTCGCTGTGTTGTTCATCAAGAACCCGTAAAGTCTTGTGAGCCTCTGCAATGGCGGCACCATTTGCATATGGGATTAGGACCGTTGCTTCAACCATAGCTTTTTCAAAATGAGTCACACACAGGTTCCTCAGATTGATCACACTCTCTGGATCCCGTGTTGATAAAAAGACAGCATCGGGAAATTCCTTCTGCAAAATGGCCTTTTCCAAATCCGACAATTTGTCTTCCTTATTCAATACGAGAAGGCTTTCCTGGCCTCCTGCCCCGATCTCTCCCAAAACCTTGCGAGTTGTTTCGAGCTGGGAGCGAAAGGACGGGTCAGACGCATCGACCACAAAGAGCAACAAAGATGCATCGAGTGCTTCGTCGAGGGTCGAGCGAAACGATGCCACAAGGTCGTGCGGCAGTTTTTTTATGAATCCTACTGTGTCGGTTACTAGTATTTTTGGTTTTGTTTCTGGGTAAATTGCTCTAACCGTTGTATCCAGGGTAGCAAACAGCTTATCCGCAACTAGGACTTCACTACCAGTAAGAGCCCGCATCAGTGACGATTTTCCGGCGTTCGTATAGCCCACCAAAGCAATTTTCATATTCTCGCGCCTACGCTCCCGACGCAAAGCTTCCTCACGATGAATAACGTCCAAATTCTTCTTTAGCTCCGCAATTCTATCCCTAATCCGCCTGCGATCAAGCTCGTGCTGGGTTTCACCAGCTCCTTTTGCGCCAATTCCACCACCCTGACGATCTCCCCCTCCGGTTGCGCGAATCCTGGGTGTTAAGTAGGTCAGTCGGGCAATCTCGACCTGGGCTTTGGCTGCCGGAGTCTTGGCATGGCGATGGAAAATCTCGACGATGACGCCAGTGCGATCCATCACATCAACACCGAGGGCTTCCTCAAGATTTTTTGATTGAGTTGGAGTTAATTCATTATCAAAGACAACAAAATCAGCTTTAACAATATCTCGTTCAGACACAGGATCAGGCTCAGAATCCGAAACCTCGTATTCAGCATCATCTATCTCATTAACACCGTAGGCACTGGTATGCTTCGTGAATCCAGTGACCTCTCCTTTGCCGCCGGTCCACTTCGCAATGTCACGAAGCTTTCCTTCTCCCACAATTGTCCCCCCCGCGAGCGACTTCCGTCTTTGACTGAAACGGGTCACGACCTTCAGACCCAATGTTTCAACTAATCTAGCCAGCTCATCGAGTGACGAACGATGCTCAAGATCGTTAACATCGGGCAGCTGCACTGATACGAGAACAGCATTAGGCTTAGAATTTTGAGTGAGTTTTTTCATCAGAAATGCTCTCCGGCACGCAGGCGACAAACTTATTGTCGCGAATCAAAGGAAACAGCGACTTTTAGCCGAATCCTGCGAATCAGTCGCCCAAAAAGTGAGAATTTCAGACCTAGTAAAATCAGAAAGTTACAGCATCCTTGCAGCATATTAATGAAATATTTGCAGACAGCGGCGTCGACGGTCGCTAAAATCGACCAAACCGACCTGATTATTTTTTAACCAGAACGGTCTGCATCTGATTTCGCCAAATTCGGCATTTCCGTCGCTGCAACTGTTCCTTGTTCCAGCAGACGTTTGCACCTCCTAACGAAGCCCCTTTTGCGCTTGCCAAGGGGGCTTCTTTATATCCAACGTCAGATCATTTGTTGTTTCCACAAAAAACAGCGCTTTTCCAATAAAAGACAGGTAAATATAGAGTCCTGTTTTTCGTCTTCCCACCTAACCTCTAAACTTTTCAAGCTGCCGTACCGAATCCAACCCCACGAATGCATTTAAAGTTCTTGAAACTTGACGATTTTGATTCGCAAGAGACACCGAGGCGCTGATGAAGCACTTAAACTTTCGATTTCTACTGCTTCTAATAATTGTCACAGCATCCGTGACAACATGGTTGACCATTGATGTCACAATAAACAACTACGCCAGGATGGAGACCTCTGCAGAGCTTAAAAACATGTCTGACCGAATAAAGTCTGTTCCGGCTTCCTATAAAGTTGTCGGTGTAGAAAGTCTGTACAAAATAGCCGACGAGTTATCCACAATTCAGCGAGATAACGCCCTTGTTAGCCGCCAATGGATCCAAATGTCACTTTTGATGAATGTCCTTCTCATAGCACTTTTAGCAGGTCTCTGGGCCGTCAGTAAAAGAAACCCTGCGATCGGAGCAACTAACTTTGGTACGGAGTCTGAGCAGAAAAATGAAAAAGAAAAAAATGCTTATGAGGCTGTTATCAGGAATATACAGAGCGCGGTCTCCGAAATTGATTCCTGGAATGCCATGAATTCAAACAAACCAAAAGTTAACAAATCGGGAAATAGTGACCCGAACAAAGATTCGGTAAGTAATCTTTTCCAAACTGCTAAAGTTTTATCGTTAACGTCTTCTGAACTTTCGGATGACATTCAACAGACCCAGTCACTCCTGCGCACACTCGCTGATGCGCTTATCGCTCATAGCCAGATTGCCACATCAAACCGTATTGAGTCGAACCTGTTAAATTCACAGATTCGTGGAAATAAAGACCAATTGTTCCTTCTTGTGCAGCAATGCAATGATCTATCCAGGCGTGCAAATGATGGCTTGGCACTACTAAAACTTTCCATCGACTCCGAGGGTCTTTTGGGCTCAAAGTCTATTCAGGTTAAACAAACAATTGACCTGATTTCGAAAAGTATTGGTGATATCCATGCTTCGACCCGCGAAATCACGCAGGCGGTGACAAATTCACGCATTGATCTAGACCAGAGCTCAACTCTGGTGGAGTCCTTGTCTGGACGCGCTAAAGAAATTGTCCAAATTATTGGCGTCATTGAAGACATCGCAGAACAGACAAACCTTCTCGCATTGAATGCCTCCATAGAGGCTGCCAGAGCTGGAGAGCAGGGCCAAGGATTTGCTGTGGTTGCCGATGAAATACGGAAGCTGGCCTCGCGCTCCACACATGCAACAAGAAATATTACTGACCTACTTGTCACTATACAAAACGATGCCCAAGGGGCATCCGAAAGCCTAGAAAGGTCGACGCTCTCCGCTGACAAAGCTTCCGAAAAGATAACTGAATTTGGCAAGCGAATCGACCAAACACTCCAACACACAGGCGGCGCGGTTTCTGATTCTTTGAAGTTAACAGAACAATACATTTTTCTCTCAGAAAGATCTGTTACTGCACGCTCGAATATCAGCGAATCAATCGCAATGACGTCCGACTTTTCCCATCGTCTTTCAGCATTTGCAGATAGCGACCTTCAATTAACAGAAAAACTGAACGAGCTTACCGTTAATACAGACCGCATCAGCCGGGCTTTGGGCCGGCATTCACTTGAAGCTGAAAAGATTGAACAGATTCTCAGCGCCACCCGCTCCTCGGCGAAAGAAATTACTGCCAAGGCCCACATCCTGGCTACTGCACTGACAGGTCAACGGGATTCTGAGAGCGTTTTTCTGCCCCCTGAAGAAGACAAATCTGACAGAAGTATCGTGCATGCTGCAAAAATGCTTTCAGCATCAGCGTCAGCTCTTATTGAGGCGCGTTTCCCACAAAAAGACAAGATGTCTGCAGCTGAACAACCCAACACCAGCCAAGCGAGCTAACTTCAGAAAGGTCAAGCCGTGGTATCAATTGGAGACAAATCATTACAGCAGAGACTTGAGCAGTCTCTAGAAAAAAGCTCACGTGAAAACGCTGATTCGATGGAAAAGCTTTCCAGCGGATCAGTCTTCACCCGCTTTGACCCCCGTCCATCTGAAAGAGCACTTGCCGAGGGACTCTCGCAGAAAGTCCGCGGCTTAGCTGCTGCAAAACGTAATATTAATGACGCGGTGTCGCTGCTTCAGACCGCAGACTCAAGCATGCAGCAAATCAATGATATGGTCATCCGAATGAAAGAAATCAATGTCGCTGCTACGAACACGACCATCAATGATCACGAAAGAAAATTTCTATTCATTGAGTACCAGGCCTTGCATGATGAAGTTCAAAGAGTGGCCCAGACAACGGTATTTAACGGTGTTCCCATCCTTAATGGCGCAGCCGATGACGCTCCAGAACGCCTTATTTTTCGCGTTGGCGACCCTATTCTTGATGAATCAAGCTCCAATGAAGAAGATATTAACACTATCACGTTCGAAGGCTTGAAAGACGTTGTAGCGACACCGGCTGGGTTAGGACTTCAAAGTGCATTAGATTTTTTGTCTGGCCAGTCATTGGACGAAGGAATTTCAGTCACCGACGCCTCAGAATTAATGCGGGCGACGGATGACAATTTCGCCACAGCTTATGATCAGGCACTAGGCACATTGTCAACCATGCGGGCGGTCTACGGAGGAATGCAGGCCCGTATGCAGAGGGCATTAGACTATACGGATGTTCTCTCGGAAAACTTGTCTGCTGCTAGAAGCACTATTGCAGATACAGATTACGCAAGCGAGGTCGCTCGCATGGCTTCCAGCAGAATTTTGATGCAAGCAGGAACAGCGGTCCTTGCGCAGTCAGGCTTTGCAAGCAACCTAAGTCTGACTCTTTTAAATGGATTATTTAATTAACCGGTTTTGCCCGTTAACGGAACGTCCTAGACCTACTCCGCTTTCTCTCAATTCTTGCTGCTTCTATAGATTGATACCATTGGCTGGCATCAATTCTTGCATCAAAACCACCAATGCTATCGAGCGATTTGATCCTGCTACATTCAAAGTCCCAGGCACACATTCTTCGTGAAGGTCCAGATGCACCTATCGTACCTACGGCATCAATAGCCAGCTCAATGGCTTCAGTAAGCTTTGGATTTAATGACTCGGAGGACAATGCGCGATAGAGGCACCAGCGCAGATGGGCCATGGGAACACCATGGAAATTGTGAAAGTCACGAATGATAGAGATCAAGATCATCGGGTCAATAACACCATGCCCCATTAATGACCATGCAACTTGTAGCCAACTTTCAAACTGGTACCAAGTGCTATCAAACCTTGAAACTGAAGATGACGAGTACCCTGGAACACTCCTGATATATATTCCCAAAACCTTGAGATCAAGCGGTAGATTCATCTCCTCTCGAACAACCTGAGAGATAACGGAATCCTCTACCTTGGCACCTCTCAACCAATCTCTAAGCCCAGACTTCTCAAGGCGCCCCTCCAAGAAAAGACGCACGCCGGTATAAATAAAAGCATCATACTCAGCGTTATCTCCAATCAGTAAAATCTTACTGCCATTGGGTAGTCTCGTTGCAATATCCAGAATAGCTTTAGTCTTATATGCAATGTGATGACGCAGAAGATCGATTCTGGCCATACGCAGATTGTAGGTTTGATTTTTAAACGTATCTGAAGACCACTCAAGGTTATCTAGGGTCAACTTACCATCCAAAGCTAGTCTTAGCTGTGGCGGTGATGAGCTGACAAAATGAATAGCAGACCTAGGTGCAACGCAACTCTTTGGATCTGCGCCCCATCGCACTAATTCAAGAATTTCACTTGCTCCTGGGACTGTGATTTTGTCGTGAGGGCTTTCAAATGGAATTTTGGCCATCTTGATCCATGATTCAAATTCAGTCTCAAGATAGGTTTTATCCAAATCACAAAAAACATGAACCCCTTGCCCAAATAAATCGAGAGATTCCAGCATCCTTGAACTGACAAGTGCCTTCAGCTCATAATGACTGGTTGTCATTCGAAAAAGTTTTCTAAGAAAGCTCACCAGCACTGTCCTCAAATCGTAATAGCTGATAATCAGCAAATCACGGCCGAATGGTACACTTTATATTTTATAATTTTAACACCGGACCTCATCCGATATCTCCAGGCAAGGTTCGCTACACTTTTAAACCTCTAATTTGGCTTTGCTTTGTCTTTAATTTCAGCATTTACCCAAACCACCTGCTTTGAAAAGCCAATATAAATCACCGATACCACCAAAGTGAAAGGTAGTGGAACCTGATCCAAGGCTTAAATTTTTTAAATTGGAAGTAGTTTATTTGGTAGGAAATTTAGCAAAATTTTTGTCGACCACATCGCAGCTGCCATTAAAATACCGGCAGCGCACTATTGCGCGCGACTTAGCCTCAAGATTGGTCATAGCGCTATCTGTCTCATTGCTGATCGCAGGATTTCTTTCCTTTATTTATCAAATTCGCTCTGATCGAAACGAACTTCGCGACCGTTTAGCTGCGAGTGCGGCAAATCTTTCTACACTGCTTGCTCTGCCGGTCTGGACTTATAATGAAACTGAGATTAAATCGCTCGCAGGGACCCATGGACTTGACGAAGGCATTTCAAGCGTGAAGGTCTATGATGATACTGGAAAAGTGATCACTGAGATCAAAAAAAACGGAAAATCCACAGATCTTAAGATCACACGAGATATCGCCTATAAAGGTCGCAAAATTGGAAAAATAACCATCGCAGCAACCACCGCGTCTCTTTACCTTAACGCTCTGCGCACCCTTGGTTCAACATTTGTATTAACTCTACTTTCCATATTGGTTGTAATTTTGCTGGTAATTCCTCTGGTAGAGCACTTTCTTGAGATGCCTCTAAATAAGCTTGTAAGTGGAATCCAAAAAATTGCTGGAGGCCAGTACCGGGATAAGCTACCGCCAGTTCCACAGAAAGAGCTTGCCAAGATCACCGATGAGGTCAATTACATGGCCGACAAAATCGCTTTACGGGAACGACAGATCATAGAAAGCATGCAATCTGCCACGATACTTAAAACAGAGCTGGGAATTGCCGAAACGTTGCAAAGATCGATGAACGCAACCAGGGGATTCAATACGGCCAGACGGGTTGCTCAATTTTATCAACCGATGTCTAATCTCTCTGGTGATTGGATGACCGTTTTTGAATGTGACAAAGGAAGAACTATCTACGCAATTGTAGGTGATGTTACCGGGCATGGGATCCCCCAAGGCCTTGTAACGATGGCGGCATTCGGAGCGATACAGACACTCAGACCACTTATCCAGCAAAATAGTAAATCATTTTCACCCGCAACCGTACTCAACATTTTGAGAAGCACATTAGTGACCCTACTCCATGAGTGCCAACTAGCAATGACCGTATCAGTTCTGAAAATCGATGTTGCGTCACGACAGGTTACAATGTCCAGCGCAGGACACCCTTTTCCGTTTGTGCTGCGGCCCCATGGAAATGTCATGAAGATTTTACCGCTTGGAGCTAAAGCACAGTCACCGCTAGGCTTCGAGTTTTTTACCAAGACGACCGCTCCCCCTCCCTATCAGGACACAGTACATAGCCTGGGGCCAGATGATACGATCTGTGTATTTACCGACGGTCTGACCGAAGCTCGCAGCAAGACCGAAGCGACATTCCAACGCTCGTTTGTTAAAATGCTGCGTTCCTTGGACCGTCGATATCCTCCATCTGTGCTCCTTGATAGAATTCTACAGAATTTTCAGACACACATGGATGGCGCAAGCGCTACCGACGACATCTGTTTAATGGTTATCGACACCAGGAAGGACGAAGGTCATGAGGCTGTGGCTTAGTCTCCTCGCAATTATTGTCACAACTGACGTCACCGCCAGATCCTTAACCGTCAGCACACCTGACTGGCCTCCTTTTTTTGTTCATGATTCACCTCGGGCCCGAGGAATGGGCTGGGAAATTCTTGCACAATGCGGCCAGAAAATTGATCAAGATATATCGTTTGACATCTACCCGATTCGACGCATGTTCAAGCAAATGGAAGACGGTGAGCTTGATATCAACATCATGAGCTATAAAGATGATCGAACTAAGCTCGTTTCCTATG
>CAMDGW010000100.1 GCA_945897695.1 Pseudobacteriovorax antillogorgiicola
TAACTTCAAAGACGAGCATACCATGCAAAAAGTCATCGGTCTGGATATCGGTAGTTACTCAATAAAGGCAGTTGAGATCATCAACTCTTTTAAATCTTATCAGATTAAAAACTTTTATGAGCTCGAAATGCCTTACCGGGAGGACGTTGAAAAGAATGTTCTGCTGGCTCAAACCTTGGAACAGCTTTTCAAGGAAAATAATCTGCAGGCAGACCGGATTCTAACCGCGATGCCAGGGCAGTACATATCAAGCCGTATTGTACCGGTCGGTTTCTCTGATCCTCGTAAAATTTCGATGGCCGTGATGTCCGAAGTTGAGGATGCCGTCCCATTCAATATGGAAGAAATGATTGTTGACCATCAGATCCTCGGTACCGGTACCGATGGACGAACTATTGTGATGGTCGTGATGACTCGCAAAAGCTTTCTTAAGAGCTTTCTGGATCATTTAACAAGAGTAAATATTGATCCCAAGCTTGTAGACGTTGATAGCCTCTCTTTTTATAACTTGGCGCCCTATCTTCGACTTGAAAGCAATGAATGTGTGGCTATGGTGGACATCGGTCACGAAAAAACATCGGTGTGCATTGTCCAAAATGGTCTTCTCAAAATGTTTCGATCAATCAATATTGGCGGGGCATATCTCACCGAATTTCTTGCGCGTGATTTGGAGGCTACATTTGCTGAGGCTCAATCCATCAAGCATCGCGTTAGCCGCGTCCATTGCGAAAAAGATCCAGCGGTCGGGCTCAGTGAGCAAGATCGACTGGTAGTTGAGCGAATGACGCTTGCTAGCAATGCTATTGTCAAAGATTTGGGTAGGACTTTGTATGCATTCAAAACTTGGGATCGAACTCAGATCTCCAAGGTATTTCTTTCAGGTGGATCTGCTCGAATCAAGAACATGGACGCCTATCTCAGTGAACAACTCGGTTTGCCGGTTTATCTTAATCGTCTGGACGCAACAGATTTAAGGATTGATGAGGCTCTTTCTGAAAAAACATTAGTGATGCCGCAAAGCGTTGCGATAGGAATGCGTTCAGTTGTTACCGCGAAAAAGCACTCCCAGATTAATCTGCGCAAGGGTGAGTTTGCATACGTGCAAAATTACGCCCAGATCATGCGTGTTGCTAAGATAGGGGCGCAGGTGCTCGGGGTGGCGCTACTATTGTTGTTGTTCTCTTACGGAATACGCAGCTTTCTTTACAATCGGCAGATGGCGCAGCTGGAAAAAGAATATCAAAAGGAATACTCGAATATCGGTATTTCTAGGAAGAAATCGCAGGGTAAACTTGATTTTCAAAAATTCCGCGCTGATGTAAGGACTTCTGTTGTTAAGGAGATCACATCCAGGCGTGAAGCAGTGGACGGTTTTATCGCAAACTCTGGTACGAGCTCGGGTATTTTGTTGCTTCAAGATATCAGTGCCGCGATTCCTAAAACGGTGAAAATCGATGTTACGCAGTATTTATTTCAAGGCGAGTCAGGAATACCTGGCGGTCGTTTGGCCATGAAGGCAGAGACAGACGGATATTCGTCAGTTGAAGCAATTAAAGAAGCATTGAAAAAAGTTCCAACGATCACTGATCTTGAAGAAAAATCCTCTGGCGGTAAGCCAGGAACTGACAACAAAGTGATCGAGTTTTCTTTGAACATGAACTACAAGCCGCGCGGAAGCGGAAAAAAAGGATGAGGTGAAAGCATGAGTGCACTTGAGGATTTTCAAGAGAAAATTCGGAATCAGTGGTCAGCGCTTTCGGCCGAGGTTCGCAAAAGGCTTTTTGGTGCAAATAATGAAAACCTCGACCTGCTTGTCGACTCTTTTTATAAGCTGGAACCACAGCAGAGAAATGCTGTTCTAGCTGGTGGAGTTGGTCTCCTCGGATTTATAGTTTTTGGCTTTGTTGCGCTTTATTTTGCTCAGGTTTCCTCGCTTAATAGGGAGCTTAATAAGCGTTTTGATGCTCTTTATGAAATCCGAGAATTAAAGGCTGATTATCAGAGAGAGGATCGGAGATTTCAGGCTTTAGTTGATGCGATAAACGGTGGATCTGGGGCGACCCGTATCAAGCCGTTTTTTGAGAAGGTTGCTAATGAGCAGGGTGTCCAATTGGAGGGGCTGACGGAAAGTAAGGCTCAGCTTCCTGCTGAAAATGCATTAAGCGAGAAATTTCAGGAAGTGCGTGTTGATATGCGCCTAAGCAATATATCAATTCCTAGGCTTCTGAATTTCGTGGTGGAAGTGGAAAAGAGCGGTGGATTCATACGTATTCAGGATATTCAAATTCGCGCCCGTTTCGGTACCAAGTTATTTTTTGACGCCACTGTGAAAGCCCATGGGCTTGCCGCTAGCGGCTCGTAGGAGAAAAACTCATGATGAAAAACCCCAAAACAATAGCCGCTATGGTGGCAATTTTCTTTGTCAGTTTCTTCTTGTTCCTTTATTTGTCGTTTCCATACGGTGTACTTAAGGAGGCAATTTCAACTCAAGTACAAATCGCAACTGGCATTACCATGCGAATGGACTCGTTCGGCCCTGCATTCCCATTTGGATTTTCAGCAAGTGATGTGGAGATCTATAAAGGCCAGTCAACTCGCGTGAAATTAAAGTCTTTATCTGCGAAGCTAAGTCTCCTACAGCTATTTATTCTGCGGTTTGGTGTTTCAGTTGACGCGGAGGATGTGACGGGTGGCGAAATTGATGTGGGGCTGGGTTTCAGTATTTTTGACATTTTGACGGGTAAAATCGGACTGCCGTCTTATGTCACGATGTCTGCAGATAAGTTTCAGCTTGATTCATTGGCTGATCTTGGCATTCAAACCGCTGTTGCCAATGGCGTTGGTGGTCCGATTGCGGGGCAATTGCTTGCCAAGCTTGGTGTTAAAGGTAAGCTCAACGGCAAATTTAGAATAGACACGGATAGCAAGAACTTTGCTCAGTCAACGGGTGATATCAAGATTAATTTCACAGATGCTGTGCTGGTATTATCAGATCCTTCGCTGAATTTTCCAGACCAAGCTTTCAAAATGGCTCAGCTCAATGCAACTCTAGTGGGTGGAACCCTGAGTGTCGATCCTGCCACGAGGTTTACCACAGCAGATCTTGAAATGGGGGTTGACGGTAAAGTGGTGCTAAGAGCCCAGACGGCCAACAGCGACCTGAATTTGAAGGCCTTTGTTCGTCTCAAAGGCATACTGGGAGATCAATATGGCCCTCTCATCGACGCCTTCAGTAATGGAATGGGCAAAAACGGCTCTCTGAATCTACAAATTGCCGGCACCGTTGGTGCTCCGCAGATGAACCCAATCTGATGTGGTCCTAGGGCCTCTTTTGACTTTGGTAAGAAAAGTGCCGTAAAATTAAACTAAGGGCAATCCTGAAAAAACGGGTGAGTGATTTATGGCTAGTTGGCCTGAGCGAGCTTGCACCGCATTGACGGTTTATTACGAACGCGGAGTGCGGGCGTTGGAGCTGATCAAGCGAGACGAGTTGGATGAAGCCGAAGCTATTTTGAACATGCGTAAGGCTGCGTTTCATAATTTTCGCGCCGCCGATCACCAGGCACTTCAGCAAGGGTACTCAGCTGAACAGGATGCTCAGCTGAAAGCAATCTGGGCCCAGGTTTGTTCTGTTGATGCCGTGCTAATAGAAGCGATGATTGGAGCGAAGGTTAAGATGGAGGCTGAGCTGGTCAGAATCTCGAAGGTTAAATCCACGCTTGGAAGATTCCGTTCCGGGAAGATCGCGGAATCAAACCTCGAAAAACCAGTTTAGTAATGTATGAGCGGGTTTAAAGAAAAAGACTTGAAAACAAATTTTGTGAGGAGAAAAAGGCATGTCAAGCAACGCGACCAAGAAACCCAAATTGGCACTCGTTTACGGCAACTTGCCCACGGTTGAGGAAATTGATCAATTCCAGCTCCTCAAAGATGCATATGATGTGTATGTTATAGCAAGCGAGAGTGTTGTGGACTACATATCCCGCACCTCAAACTATAACGATCTCCGCTGTGTCACACTGCCTGATCATGATGACAATCCAACTTACCTCCCCGGTCTGGAAAAAGCGCTCGCAGGCTTCGATATCGTAATTGTGAAGGAGCGTCTTGGACTCTACGCATATCAAGCTGTCAAGGCGAAATGGTGCAATAACTTTCGTCTCGCGGTTTGGGTTGATAATCTCACACCATTTCCGGGTGAAGACCTTGATCAGTTCCGAATCATCCGCCAAGAGCTTGCCAATGCAGCAGACTGTTTTCTAGTCCAAAGTAATAGCGCCCGTGAAACGCTAATTCTTGAAGGAGTTGAAGAAGGCCGGATCGCACAGTTTGAGCCGTTTGTGGCACCGAGAGTCAAGCGAAGCCAGAAGGCGCGGGCTAAAGCCATGCAGCTTCTTGGCTTGAAAGACGGTGACTATCTTATCGGTCACCTTGGTCAAATCGAATGGGAAGAAGATCTTCTCCTTCTTCTTCATGCAGCAAAAGCAGCTATGAACAGCAATGCTTCATTGAAACGTCGTCTTCGCATCGCTCTTTGTGGTGTAGGATCAGCGTCGGAAGAGTTGAATGAACGTGCCTCAAAATTAGGTATGAAAGGGCGACTCCTTTTTGTGGCCCCAGGTCGAGATGCTTATGATGCGATGCACCTTGCTTGCGATACATTCTTCTTTAGTACGACAGCTCATCATGATCGCACCGAGGGCGACCCATACCGTCTGATTACTGCAATGGCAAACAAAGTGCCTGTCATCGCATCGCGTAATCCTCTAGTAGAAGAGTTTATCGGAAAGCACCGCATTGATTTCTGCCCGGGCTCGATTGAAAGCCTCTCTGCAGCAATTGAGAAGGCTGCTGAGGCGAAATCCTTAGTCAACAACATTGCCAATAAGAATACCTCAACTTACGAACAACGATTTAACCAAGAGCGAGTCACTCGCCGTATGCTAGCTGCGGTTCAAGAAATTGCAAAACGCGATATTCGTCGCGACTTCAACGCAATTGATCGCGCAGTCATTGAGGTTGAATCTTGTATCAACACAGGCGATTATCTTGACGCAGTTGATCGTATCGAGATGCTGTTTGCCACTGGCTCAGTGCCGCTTTATCATCAGGCTAATTTACTCAGGCTGATTGGTGATTGCTTCACTCGCCTTGGGGATGCAACAAGTGGTAAGAACGCTTACAACCGCGCGATCGCCCTTGATCCATTCTCTGCAAAAGCACACGTTGGACTTGGGACGGTTGCTCTGACTCGCAATAGTTATGATGGTGCGGTGATTCACTTTCAGAAGGCGGTCAGCCTTGCACCTAACGATGAAATGGGGAGTTTTGGGCTCGGACTTGCGTTCCAAGGTCTTGGTGAAATCAATGAGGCTAATAAGTGGGTGGCAAATGCCTGTCGTCTGAATCCGCTGAACGCACCTGCAGTTTTCACTTTGGTGAAGATCGCCTTTGAACGCAACAACTTTAATGACGCTCGTGATGCCCTTTGTCTCTATATTGGGCAAAAACCACAAGATCTAAATATGGTATTCTCGCTTGCTGGTATTGAGTACAAGACAGGAAACAATACAGCTGCAGAAATGCTATTGACCCAGATGCTTGCAATCGATCCAAATGATTCAAGAGCGCATCAGTTGCTGGCTCAGATCCGAGGGCGCAATGAGGCTCAAACGAGTTCAAATTCTCGGTGAGTCTTTCCATGATGGTCTAAAAGGCGGGCGCGGGGGTTTTTACCATGCGCCCGTCGAATGTCTTGAAGGTGTGTTATGCTTAAAAGGCTAGTTATAAATCAAAAGACGATTCCCGTCCCTGTTCCGGTCAAGACTCTGGCCGATGCATGCTCATGGATAGATGAAATCCTTGTCCCTATTGGAGAAACGGTAACATCTGCCGCTCTTGATGGTAAAGACATCCTCGATTTGTGGTCGGCTCCCAAAGCTAGTTCTGCGATCGGATTGCATCCAGACAGCCGCTTGGAGATTCGGATTGAAAGCCCCGAGGATCTGGCCTTACAAAGTCTGGATACAATTCATGCACTTTCTGGGGCAATACTCCGTGGAGTAAAATCTTTGGCTGTTCATCTTTGGCAGTCGAGACAAAACGAAATTCAGCCAGAGCTTCAATCCGTGCGCGAGGATGTGAATCTGATTTGTGAGTTAATGGACCGGATGGAAGATATGGGGATAGCCGATAAGATTGATCTGGGAGCGATTCGCGAGCTCAAAGTTCGTATTAAAAATATCGGTATTTGCTTGACCGCTGCCACATCCATTGGAGATTGGAAGGGGGCTGCCCAGATTCTGTTGCGCGACACGAGCACGGCGATAGGACTAGAGTCCAGTCTCCGTCAATTAGTAGACGAAAGTGAGGCTTGCCATCTTCGTTTGTTGACCTCGCGGACATCTAATCATTTTGCTGCCAAAGCAGAGTCGGTCTGAAGGCCGAAATCGGCGACTTGGTGATTGGTAAAATATTTAGTTTTAAATCAAAGAAAAACAGGGTCTTCCCCGGAGTAGGGTAGACCCTTTTTTTATGCCTCGCCTGGATCTGCCGATACGCTGCCTACCCAGTTGTTCAGGAGTCGCCGTAGTGTTTATCACGAAATCCGTCAATACAGCGTTAATCGTTGCATTTTTCCTTTCTGGAACACAAGCATACTCAGCCACACTGCCCTCTCGTCTTCCGTTTTCACCAAAATCGAAAGATACAATTGATCCCGAGTTAGAAAAGTGGATGCGGGAGTACTCTGAGGTCATTCCGGTATCGGAAATGAGTAGCGAACAGATCTTGGTGTGGATTACCGATAAAGATCCGGTAGCTAGAGCGTTGATTATCCTTGAGTCGCGCACGGTCAAGACGCCTGTGCTAAAACGAGATGGCGGACTCAAAGAAACCTTGAATAGCAAGTCAAGTGATGCAGAACTTGAGAAACTCCGTACTCATACTGGAAGTGAAGTCCCGAAAATAATTAAAGAAGAACTGCTAAAATCTCCGGCGGAGAGAAGCCCGTTGCTAGCCGACTTGTTTCTGGAATGGGGGGCCCTTACACAAGAAGACCAAACCCTCGATGCCCGCGGAGAGGAAATATTCAAGGAAGAACCTGTGAATAGTTGCTCGGCGAAATCAAATGCAATTTCGAAGATATCTAAGGAAAAGTTCGCTACATTTTCGACTGAACAGATTCTCGAGGCTATCCGTCTTTCTAAATCTTACAAATCAATGACCCATCGCAGGCGATACCTGGAATCGATTGCTGTCGCGCTGCCAGAATCTAAACGACCTGAAGTGATCAATGAATTTAAGGCAATAGCTCAAGATTTACCCTTACTGTTGCGACGTTTTCCCTGGCTTCAGGAGAGTGATCTAAGCAAGACACAGAAAAGTAGTATTTTTGTCGAGATTGGCCGCCATGTGCGTCAAAAAAAATGTCATGATGCGGAGCATTCATTTGCGAAAATTCTAGAATCAGAGTTGCCAGCTAACACAATTGATTATGCAGTCGACGCTGGTAGCGAGATCGAGCGTTGTTATCGAGCTGAAAGGCGAATTTCTGCGGCGGCATTTTGGCAACGAATGGCTCCTAAAATGGAAAAACGTTACGGAAAGCCTGGTCATCTTTGGGTGAATGTGCGTCTCGGTTATCTTAAATGGGTTATGGCAGAGCTTGATGACGCTGTGAAAGTGATGGATCAGATCATTAAAGAAGCTACACCTGCAGAAGATTTTAGGTCAATCATCGCAAAATCTATTTACATGCTTGGTAAGGTTGCGGAAGACCAAGGTGATCTTGATTCTGCCTCTAAATTTTTTGCTCAGTATGTAGAAAAATATTCAACAGAAGAAGATTTTGAGCTGGCGTTCAATAGCCTAGTTGTGAACTTTGCCGCCAAGAAGCAATGGAATGAAATGATAGTTCCGCTTGAGAGATTTATGGCCCAGCAATCGAAGATTCACACGGATAAGAGGCCTGTGGGACTTACAGCATTCACACTGTTTTGGCTCGGGCGTGCTCACTTACAGCTCGGCAAGATAGATCTGGCGAAGGATATCTGGCGACGCCTGGCAGGTGAGTATTACAGTACATTCTATGGTGCTATGGGGCATTATCTGCTGGAGCAGACTTCTGGTCAAAGCTACGCGCTAGAACCATCGAGAGTCCTCGGTTTTAAATTCAAGGATCTTGAGGCGCCATTGTCGGATGCAAACAAAGTTGTTACGAAACGAGCTTTGGCGTTCCTGAAAGCTGGTTTTCCAGAAAAGGGACGGTGTGAGGTAGAGGAGCTCTCTGCAGTATCGGAAACCGACTATGACACTTTG
>CAMDGW010000101.1 GCA_945897695.1 Pseudobacteriovorax antillogorgiicola
GATCCGATTACAAAATTACGCTTTTAATCTTAACGAGGTGCCCATTGTCGCTACGACGTTTATTGCTTGGTCTTTGTCTTTTGTCCCAACAAGCTTTCGCCGAAGATCCACCTCCGGGACACTCCCATCAAGGTTCCGCCTTTGACGAGGGACCACGCCAATTTGCAGTCCTTGAAGCAGGAATGCCGGATATCAAATTTGAAACACCAGGCTGCTCCAACGAAGCCAACCAGTTTATCCGCCAAGGTATTGGTCAACTTCACGGATTTTTGCACTTTGAGTCGGAGCGTTCCTTTCGTCAGGCAGCGTATCTCGATAAAAACTGTACGCTCGCTTACTGGGGCATGGCCATGTCCAGCTCCATGTGGGTTGGAAATAATGAGCGCGGCTTAAAATTTGCTAAACACGCAAGAGAGCGCCTCACGTCAAACAGCCCCGAGCGTGATCGCCTTTATGTCAATGCTGTGGAACTTTTATCGACTGGCAACACCAATCAGGCGCTAGCCACTTTTGAATCTATTTTCAAGAAGTTTCCAAATGACCTAGAGGCAAAGGCCCTCTACATCGTCAACTATTGGATTGCACAACGAAACGCTGCACTTGCCGCGGGAGACAAAGAAGTCACGACTATTCACTCTGATTACTTGTACCGCCTCGCTCGCGAAATTTTGGCTGTCAAGCCTAATCACCCCGTACATCATTATGTGATCCACATGTGGGATTCACCCCAGACGTTTGCCAACGCATTAGACTCTGCCGATAAGAGCGGATTTTCCGGACCCGGCATCGCCCACCTATGGCACATGGCAGGGCACATCTACTCACATGCTAAGCTACCCTTTGAAATCTGGTGGTCTCAAGAAGCAGCTGCACGGGTCGACCACACTTACATGAAGCAGTCGAAGATCTTTCCATACTGGCTGCACAATCACGCTCACAACAACGAGTGGCTCTCCCGCACTCTCATGGGATTAGCAAACTTCGGCAAAGCAAAGGCTTATGCCCTTAACATGCTAGCTCAACCTCGCCATCCAAAACTAAACCGCATTGATCAGTATCAGCATGTCCAGACTGGAGTTTTAAGATCTTCAGAAGCCCTCGAACGCGGAGAATACTGGGCCGATGCTAGCACGCTCTTCAACTCACCTTTCATGACTTGCGATGATTTTACAAAATTCAACGAAGCTTTGGAATCCTGCCGTCGCATGAAAGCCATCACAGCAGCAATGACGGGCACTCTCACTGAAAAAGGTTTTGAAGGACTAACTGAAGCCGTCTCAAACGAGGTTCGAGCCCTTTCCGATATTTTGGCCAACCGTAATCGCGACGCTGCCTTAAACCGTTTAAGATCCCTGAGTCACCTACAATCTGGCTGGGGATTAAGCCGCCTGGTTCGTTACGCCATGTATGCAGAAAAACCATCCCTTGCGGCTCAATGGTCAACAGAGCTGACAGCAAGCGATCCTAAAAATGCCACATTCAAGCTACTCGCTGCTGCAGCCAATGCTCTGGGAAGTCGCAGTGACGTCGCTAGATCAAACCTCCAGGCTCTCTCGCTGATAAGCCAGGAACTGGACGAAACAGCACCATTTAACCAAGAATTGATTCAAATCCTTCGCGATAAGCAGTTGATTCCAGATGGTTCTATTCGTAAGACGTTTGCAGGGTGGCGCCCCATTCATGCCTCACGCCCACAGCATGAAAATCTTGGCCCTGTGCTATGGCAGTCCATCAAAGCGCCAAATTTTGCTTGGACAGATTCTGACGGGTTAAAACACACATTGAACGAAGTTGCGCCAAATAAGCCTGCCGTTGTGGCACTAGTTCTTGGCAACTGCCCCCGTTGCGATACACAGTTTGCGATACTGGAGGAAAAGAAAGACGAATTAAACGCGAAAGGTATTGAGTTGATTGCGATTGCTTCAACACCTGAAAATATACCTGTGTTTCGACAAATGTGGTCTTTTGATGAGTTTGAATCGATTCCGATTCACGGACTTTTTGTCATCAATGCCGAGCGTGATGTGGTTTGGCAAGACGTCAGTGCGGAAGCATTCCTTGATATTGATTTCTTGATGAAAGAGCTTTCAAGGTCTCTATCGCCAATTCAAAGTAAAATGATCAAAGGATCATTGGCAAAATAATCAGAAAAGATTCAAAAAAAGCTCCTCGTAGCACTTTGCTACGAGGAGCTTTTTTATCCAATTCAGGCTAAAAATAAAATCCGTAGCTCATACCGCCAATCGATCGCGACTCGTCGTCAGTTTTGACAAATAGGCCCATTTCGTGGCTGTCGGAATATATATATGTAAACTTAGCCTCAGATTCACGTCTCCACCGAACTAAAACATTACGGTCATTGATCTGGAATGATCGCCACCAAATTCCATTAAGAGAAATTTTCATAGCATCATTGACCTCTGATAAAAACCCGAGTATCCCTCCTAGCGCAACCTGTGAACCCTCTCGACCTCGGCAAGATAAAGAGGCGCGAATAAGCGATATCATGTAAAGCTTTGCAGATGACGAACCTGCAGCAACACCAGCACCACCCACCATGGAGTGCCGATAACAGTCATCTCCAAGAGCGTCGATCATGCGATCTGGTTGCGAGTCGATCGCCAGCCGCCAAGCAAGCGGTGTTTTAACGCGCCCAAGTGAAGGTACCGATAGTACATCAAACCATTTTGCTGATTCAAGGCGTGTCACTTTCCTCGTCGACGAGTTGTAGTGGCGAAACTTAAATTCCAACATTTTTAATTGAAGATTAGCGGAGTATCCTGAAGACGGGGTGCCCAAATCGTGAAGAGTTGGTCTCCAGTCAAAATCAACCAGCTGATATTTATTTGCTTTAGTTTGTACTTCGCCCAATGAAAACCCGACCCGCATCGACCAATGTCCCCTGTCGGGTCGCTCTTTTTCGGGAATTTCCTGCAGGGGTAATGGTGGAATGCGAATATTCGAGCGAATTTTTAGCAGGTCAATACGTCGCTGTTTTTGTATTTCCGGCAAACGATTTCCTGCCACTCCCTCATCAAAATCAATGTAGTCTAGGGCTGCATCGAGAATTTGCGCTCTCTTGCCATCATCAATACCAGAGAATATTTCGTCGATATTTATTTCGTCGCGAGCAATCAGCTGCTTAAATTTTTCTAGTTCAGAAGAGTTTAAAGCTTTTTCTCTCTGAAGATACGTCGATAGTGCCGATGGCCGATATTTTACAGTTCCAGAGAATTGTTGAGTTGCCGTCACAGCGCGCACCGTGTCGGCAGGAGTCGCCATTACATTAAATGAAGAGGCAAGGTTCATTCCCGGGTTGGTCGTTTCCAGCAAGACCAGGAGAATATAGGAGCAATTTTCATCTATATACCAATAGTCAATTTGAACTGGCCCAAGTTCCCAAAGAGTCAGCATCAGATTATCGACCTGCTGCTGGCTTAAGTTTAGAGGGTACTCCCATAAATCTCTACTCTCTGAATTATTGTATTCTTGTACCTTCAAATAGTAAGGCATCAGACTAAAAGTACCTGGAAAACCACCGGTCATGCCTAACCATGAGTAAAGCAGAGCATTTGTCGTGGTTGGGTTCGCGGCGAAGTTTACGGCAGAATCAAGAAGAGCATTAGGCTCACCTTGACCAGGCCCCTTACCACGATGAAGGCGCAAAAAAGTGTGTCCAAACATCGAGGCTGGATTGTTTAAATAATAAGACGCAAACACCAAGGAAATCCCTTTTACAGATTGCCTCTGTAAAAATTGATCAAGCTCCCGGCAGTAGATCGTTGGAATTAATTTTCTGTCTATTTGTAAATTCTCAATCAGCCAAGCAGATCGCCTCGGAAACTTACATAGCGCGTGATCATCGGGTTTTTGTGGGTTAGGCGGTAAAAAGATTGCGTCCACCGAAGCATGCAACTCTGCACGTAGATCAGATTTTCCATTTTTTGCAAAAAAGAATTCTGGCGAGTCAATGAGACTGGAGCGTCTTCGAACAACCCTGTCCACATAAAAAAGCTGGGCTCGCCACGCAGGGCTGAAATGAAGCGAGATATCGTCAGCGCGAGACTTTGAAGCATCGGCTAAGGTCAGATGAGCCAGGGATGAAGAACCATCTGACGCAAAAAGCTCCGCCTGCATCATCCCACTAGCCAAGCAAAGCAATATTGCAATCAAAGCTCGTCGGGCTGAAGGTCTTAGCAGGCGGAGAATTAGACTAGCAAAAATCAAAGAACGTTAGAGTTAGTTGTTTTGGAGTCGAACACAATTATTGCTCAAATTCGTATCCGATTTAATTGCCATTACGTAACCGTCAACAACGGCATCAGAGCTCTGATTATTGAACAAAGATGCATATTTCGCCTGGCTTAACGCTTGGAACGCATTTAGATCTGAGTCATCTTCCGCACAACCAAGGATATCAGCAAATGCCTCAAGGACCTCGCCTTCACCCTGTGATGCTTCCTTCGAAAGCTGAGCGTAATTCATTTCCACAAAGACTTTTCGTTCTTGAGCTGAAGCTTCACCGCTGGGGGCGTCTTTACAATTGGACGTACCGGTTGTAATTCCAAACGTCTGACTGCCGGAACAACCATTTGTACTTGCAGCAAAAACCTGCATAAACCCTGGTTTTGAACCCATAACAATTGATCCTAACCCGCAACCAGCAGGTCCATATGCCGGCACATAGCCACCCGAGGTTCCACTTGTTTCACCAGAGGCGTCTTTTTTCTTTTTTGTTTTCTTAACAGCCTTTTTGGCCTCTTCAGCCATAGCGGACTCGCCAAAAACACCGGCCAATGCCAAAGTTAGAAACCCTAATGTCAAATATTTAAACATACGCATGGACGAAATTCCTTTTTTACAAAATTGTTTGTGAAACTGCTCTCAACAACGCAGAAAATCAGATCGAAACGTGCTTGCAGCCTGCTGCCGTCTCGGAATTAGAACGTAGTTCGCTTTTTGCTGACTCGAGGATGGCATAGGCACCTGGAGAGACAAAGATTTTACCGTGGGACTTCTGTAATTGATTGTGTGCAGCTACCTCTACTGAAGGTGCGCAACCTAGCGTATGAGTGAAAGCCGAAAGGGTCTCTCCTTTGCCCTGAGCCATTTCTTTTGAAAGGGGGGCTAGATTATTGGCAATAAAGTCTTTTTGAGTTTGAATTGCAGCACTCTCAGCAGACCCAGCGCAGTTAGATGTTCCGGACGTAATACCGAACGTTTGGCTACCGCTTGAAGCGTTCAAGGTTGTCGCAACAACCTGGATGATACCTTTCGAATTACCAAGAGCAATGGCTCCTAGTCCGCACCCTGCCATGCCATAGCCTGCTGCCTGAACTACACTCGCGCTGGTTGCGAATATAGCGATCATCAATCCCAATCCTAATCCTAATTGCTTCATGAGGTCCCTCTTCTGTTATTTCGAAAGTAAAATCAATGTTCTTTCACAAAGATGCTCATATTCTAACCGAACTGTATTCCAGAAGGCAATGGACTCAATTTCAATGAGATGAAAAACTGGGCGACCTGCCCTTTGTGATTGTCAGAGTGAAAATTCCAATCATTGCGTCTAGGGCCCTGTTTGCAGGGGAAACGACTCAAAGTCATTCAAAAGCTCCCCAGTCCCAGCAGGATTAATGACAAAAAATTGCGTCTTACTTGGAGTCATTTTCCTTAAATTATCTACATGCAATACTCTTTTCTACTTTGAGAATAATCTAAGATGATTTTTGTGATTTAGCTCCTCACTTTGCAAAAAAATTTCGGAAGATAATCCATCATGAAGACCCCAATACTGCGAGAGTAGAGGACAAGGGCGTCTTTACTTGTGAATACTTGTGTCCCAGCGGCCAGCGCTAAGGTTGCTAAGAAAAAACTGGCGCTCAAAATAATCAATCAGAAATTACGTCGCAATGCCATAAAGGGGTTTTTCGTCTTATGGATCTGGTTAGTTATCTGCGCCATTGCCCAAGATGGCGTTATTATGTTCATCTGTTATACAATATTACCATTAGATTAATAATCCGACCTACTCAGCCCAAACGGAGGCATTAGCATGAAGTGTCTGGCCAACTTTATTTTCGCCGTGATGATTTTGACGAACTTCACATCCTGTAAAACAGCATCTCCAGGAGGTAGCAATCTTGAAGGTGCCACCAAAGTCAGTAGCAACCCAGAAATATTCACATGCTACAAGGTCATGAGTGTTGATTCGCCCTCCGAACTTCCTGACGCAAAAAAAATCAAAGATGATGCCAAGGAAGTTTGTATTGGCGAAAAGCCAATGACTGTGACCATGAAAGATGAAGCCGGTGCCAACATACTTTCCTGGCAGTTCACTGGAATTCAGCCAATGCGCTGCCCACGATGCTACGAATTGACTGGCGGCAGAGAATATTCTGCAACCATCACTGGCACAATTGCACCACTGATTTATAACCTATCTCTAGGCTCTCGCGGCCTGGGTGGAACGGTTCGTCTGACGCTACAACAAGTGATCGAAAAGACTGTGGGCGAAGATATCTATGGATGTTACAAAGTCACAAACGTGACGTCACAGTCGAACACCACCACAGTCAAGGACATCAAGAAGGACGTAAGTCGTGTTTGTGTCAATAAAAGTCCATTATCGATTGCGCTGTTGAAGAAAGAAGAAGAAGCACCGATGCTGACCTGGACATTTACGCAGCTAGCTCCCTTACGTTGTCCAAATTGTTATGAATTTAAAGGTGGGAACGAATATGCGGCGACAATCGCAGCAACGATTGTCATCAATGTGTTTAATATGTCTTTAGACACAAGAGGATTTGGGGGCTCGGTGAAATTATCACTGCTCAAAGAAACAGAAAATCAATGACGACATACGCATTGAACAGCTGAGCTATACGACCAAGGTTAGACATACCTCGGAGGAGCAATCTTCCGAGGTTTTTTAAATTGCTGTCGAAAAACCTGACAGGCTCGAGCTGTAGGGGGCATCAGAAATCTCATCATTCCCGGGGCTTATAGAACAACAGGGCATGGTTTCCTTTTTGCAGCGTTGGTTCTTTGGTGTCAAAAAAGAACGACTAGAGGACCACTGAGTATGCGCAAAAAGCTGGCTTCCCATCTGACTTTCGCAACTTTAGTTCTGCTGCTTGGAGTTTCAGGCTGCGGGAGAGTCGAGTCTACAGGAACTGTGAGCCCAAGAGTTGGTGCAGCACAAGGCAACACCGGACATCAAAGCACGCCGACTCCAAATAATTCAGACCAAAATCAAACTCAGGCGACCTCCACAGAATTACTACCTCCGGGCAACGATATTGCGGCAATCCGTCAGGTTCCCGGCGCCGCTGTGGCTTATGATTTTCTAGGAACTCTAACCCGCGACGGTCGCACCGCTGCGGTAAGTCGCATGATTCTTCAATCAGCTAATCTTAAGGTTGCAAAGAAAGTTAAGGTCAGGGGCACTCTTGTTAATTTAAAAAGCTCGTCACAGAAGCAGCATGTTGAGCGCGATGTTGATGTGCTTTCTGGTGGCATCGTCGATTTTACGATTCAAAATTTAAAGCCTGATACGGTTTACCGCATAGATGGCGTGACGATTACAGACATCAGCCAAGGAGTGCAGTCTGGTTTCTCGACCACGGTAAAAGATCCTTATTTTTTGGCAACCGCGTCAGACTCGCGATTATCTAAAGCACGAAGACGTTTAGCTTTGGAAGCTTTGAGCGAAGCCTACGATTGGGATCACAGCAACTACGATTCAAGTAAGCGTTACGCAAATGGCTGGGGGTGGTGTGATTATTTTTACACCTGGGCGGCGGCCAAAGAGTTTCATGTTCGTGCTGGATATGGTTCCACTTCATTTTTCAGAAAATACAATGCTCTTGGCGATGCCAAAAGGATTCCCACCACTGCTGAAACTGAGAGTGTTGCGGGTGATTTAATTCGCTATGAGGGCACAAGCGAAGGAACCCATACGTTTATGGTCATCGCTTATGATGTGGACACACAGTCCCTGTGGAACGTCGAAGGCAACTTCAATAGCCGCGTGATGAGAAGCCAGCGCAAGATTAGGTCAGGCTGGATGCACGGGCATCTCACTGACGAACAAGTTAAATAATCAAAACAAAAAGCCCCAGAGAATTTCTTCTCTGGGGCTTTCCGATTTAATAGGCTGCATCGTGCTACTCTCCCACACTTAAAAGTGCAGTACCATTACCGCTGACGAGCTTGACTTCCGTGTTCGGG